>NZ_CAWQTY010000137.1:0-267 GCF_963897815.1 Xenorhabdus sp. Sc-CR9 | reverse complement strand
AATACCGGGCGTGGGTCCGATAACTGCCAGCGTCTTATCATCGCAGCTGGGCGATGGTAAGCAGTATGGCTGTAGCCGGGATTTTGCTGCTTCAACCGGTCTGGTACCACGCCAGTACAGCACGGGCAGCAAGAATACGCTCTTAGTATCTATTCAGTATCTTTCCTGCGCAAGAGCAAAGCAAGGAATGCTAAGTTGACTAACTGAAGGCTGGTATTCAAATCCCCCTCACAGTTTTTCCACAGCCGCCGACACTTTTCTAGCCAG
>NZ_CAWQTY010000136.1:0-271 GCF_963897815.1 Xenorhabdus sp. Sc-CR9 | reverse complement strand
CAATATTTGGGCGGATATTATAATTACATTCGTCCCCATAGTTTTAATGGAGGCATTTCTCCCGTTGAATACGAAAAGCAATGGGAGAAGGCTAAAATGGTGTCCGGAAGTTCTTGACCGCTACACATAGCGGGTGGTTTGCTCTAGCCCTATAAGGGCATGTTACCGACTGCGCCTAAATGACGCGGCTTTCTCTTCGTTCAAGCTAAGTGTCTTTGCTTCTTTGGCTTACCCCTTGAAGGGGTCGTCTGACTCTCGTGTACTTAATTTA
>NZ_CAWQTY010000135.1:0-272 GCF_963897815.1 Xenorhabdus sp. Sc-CR9 | reverse complement strand
TGGACAGTAACACTGATTTGGATAACGCCAAACGGCATAGAAACCAACCCCAAACACCCTCTATAACTCGCTGTAAACAGTGTGAATACTGGGGTTGCTGGTGGATCACCATATTAATATCTTCTTATAAATACCACGCAATCGCGATCCACTGTTTTAGTTACCTGAACCGTTACCGTAACGCGGAGGTAACGCCTTAAGTTCCCTCTCCGTTTTCGTTGACGAAAACTTTTGGCTCTCAATTCATGTTTCGGGGGGAAACATCGTGCTGT
>NZ_CAWQTY010000134.1:0-310 GCF_963897815.1 Xenorhabdus sp. Sc-CR9 | reverse complement strand
TCACTCTGATTATTGTTCTTGAACTTTGATACCAACTAAGTATCAATTACTACCATTATACACGTGTATAATGGTAGTAATTGATACTTAGTTGGTATCAAAGTTCAAGAACAATAATCAGAGTGAAATTTCATGTTACAGTTTATTTTGTGGTTATTACTATTCTGTGATTATGTTATGATATATTTGTGTGTTTTTAACGCCTTTTTTCGGGCGTTTTTTCCGGTTTCAGGCCAGAAATCAGCTATTGATTACCCCACTCGTCATTTTTTTCAACGGGGGATTTTTATGCTGGTCATCCTGAACGAAC
>NZ_CAWQTY010000133.1:0-315 GCF_963897815.1 Xenorhabdus sp. Sc-CR9 | reverse complement strand
TTGCCTGGCTAGAAAAGTGTCGGCGGCTGTGGAAAAACTGTGAGGGGGATTTGAATACCAGCCTTCAGTTAGTCAACTTAGCATTCCTTGCTTTGCTCTTGCGCAGGAAAGATACTGAATAGATACTAAGAACCTATTCAGAATTTTTCCTGCGCAGTAATAGGATAAGAAAGGCCAAATTAACAAACTGAAGGCTGGTATTTAAATAGCGTTCACAGTTTTTCCATAAGCGGCGGCATTTATCCAGCCAGGCAAATGAACGCTCGACCACCCATCGGTTGGGGATAACCTTGAAGGTATGAAGCTCATCACGTT
>NZ_CAWQTY010000132.1:0-323 GCF_963897815.1 Xenorhabdus sp. Sc-CR9 | reverse complement strand
GTTGAATTACATTGTAATGCAAATGAATTACAAAATCAGGAGTAACAAAAATGGCTAATCATCTGGTCCAAACTCGAATCGACGGGGCAATCAAAGAAGAAGCGGCTGCCGTTCTCAACGCGATGGGGCTTACGGTATCTGATGCCGTCCGCCTGATGCTAACGCGAGTAGCACGGGAAAAGGCGCTACCATTCGAACCATTAGTACCAAACGAAACGACTATTGCGGCCATGCGTGAGGCTCGTGCAGGAAATGTAACTAAGGCGGCTGACCTCAAAACTCTGTTTAGTGATCTCAATGCGGACGACTGAATACACCAGCCA
>NZ_CAWQTY010000131.1:0-359 GCF_963897815.1 Xenorhabdus sp. Sc-CR9 | reverse complement strand
TCGCAGTCAACTCGGTTTTCTACTGGAAATCGCCGCAGGCCTCATTGCGTATACATTCCAACCTAAAAAACCGAGTTTGAATTTACGGAATAATGATATCGCTATTCTTAAACGAAGCTGAGGTTAACAATGTTTATTTTCCGGATGCGAAGACATTCCGTGAAACCCTTCGCCACTTTTTTCATACCACTTTGCCAGAAAAAGCGAAAGAACTCACGACTCGACTTACTGACCAGGGCAATCGCATCTAAATTTTTTGGGCTTTACCCAAAACCGTCAGCAGATATTTGTCATCCCAACCTGCCCGTTTACGGCGGGCTTTAATTCCCGCTTTGGTGGGAGCTAAACGAAGTAAATTC
>NZ_CAWQTY010000130.1:0-368 GCF_963897815.1 Xenorhabdus sp. Sc-CR9 | reverse complement strand
GTTTCTTTAACAACGGATAAATGTTCAATCAGGGTCATAGGTAAGCGATTAGAAGAGAAATAAGGCTAATTAGATCATGCTATTAATTTTCATTCAATAGATGTTAAAAAAGTATGCTCGCGCCCTGGGGTTTCACGGAATGTCTTCGCATTCGGAAAATAGATATTGTTACGCACTTGCTCATTCATATACTTCCACAATCGCTCTATCGGATTGAGGTTTGGGCTGTAAGGCGGTAGGTAACCTGAGCTTCGCTTAAGAAGGGAACTAAAGTGCCTGAGGCACGATCAAAGTTTTTGCTAAAGAAAACAAAATCGTGGAGATCCTCAGGCATGTATAATTTAGAAGAACTTTACTGCTGCGTCGAT
>NZ_CAWQTY010000129.1:0-62139 GCF_963897815.1 Xenorhabdus sp. Sc-CR9 | reverse complement strand
AGTTGTTGCAATGTTATTCGTTCAGGCTCAGAAAGTATTATCTTCGATTTCATAAGAACAGGCAGAAAGTCAGGTTATCGTGTTATCGATTATCACAGTAATGCAGATAATTTATCTGATTAACTTAATACCTCTTTCCCAAGGGAAGTAAGGGAATAAAGTAAGTATTTGTTTTTAAAGTTTTTCTGGTAATTTTATGTTCTGCGGATTCTCTCTAGCTGCCCATTGTTATAGTTTGTGTTTCGTTTTCCTTTTTCTTAATCCACTTGCATGTCAGCGTATCGTTCAGTGTTTGGTGAATTTGATGCAATAATCTCTCCGTTACCTCCCAACTAATACAACCATCAGTAACAGAAACGCCATACTCCATCTCACTGAGAAGTTGGTTTGGTGGCTGATTCCCTTCATTAAGATTACTTTCAATCATTAAACCAATGATGGCACTATTTCCATTGCATACTTGTGAGACAACAGATTCTACTACGATAGGTTGATAACAGTAATTTTTATGTGAGTTACCATGACTACAGTCCACGATAATTGCAGGTTTAAGCCCGGCATTCATCATCTCACTTTCACACTTAGCAATATCAGCCGGACTATAATTAGGCATTAAGCCACCGCGTAGAACAATATGTCCGTTTGGGTTCCCTTTTGTTTGTAATAAGCAAGCTAATCCTGTTTGACTAATACTGATAAAACGATGGGGCATTGCAGCTGCACGTATCGCATTAATTGCAGATGATAAACATCCATTGGTGCTGTTTTTAAAACCAACAGGCATAGATAGACCTGACGCGACTTCACGGTGGGTTTGAGATTCCGATGTACGAGCCCCAATCGCTGACCAACTAAATATATCTTCTAAGTACGGAGGATTATTCGGATCAAGTACTTCCGTCGCCAACGGTAAACCCAATTTTGCCAATTCAACTGATAGAGAACGTGCAACTTTTAGACCTTTTTCAATGTTAAATGAGTTATTCATATCAGGATCATTAATTAACCCTTTCCACCCAACAGTTGTGCGCGGTTTCTCAAAATAGACCCGCATGACAAGATAGAGCCTATCACTCACTTGATCTGATAGTGCTTTGAGATGACGGGCATACTCAATAGCTGCTTTTGGATCATGTATTGAGCAAGGCCCACATATTACTAATAAGCGAGGATCGCGGCCTGTAATAATATCTGTAATCATTTTTCTAAAATGATCTATCTCAGCTTTTTGTTGGACAGGAAGGGGGAATTCCGCTTTAAGTTGCTCTGGTGTTATTATGATATGTTCATTATTATTCATTTTATTTTCACCTTTTTGTATTATCGTAATCCTGTTTTAATGTGATTCAATCATTCTCCTATCGTATTTTTTAAATAAAGAGATTGATTTCATCATTTACTAATCAGTTATTTCCTGATGTAGAACCGATACTGTTAATTATGATTTAAATCAAGGTGATATAACCCATTTATTTTATATCGTATTTTTTATTCCGTATAATAATTAAATAAATTTTCCTAATATTTAGCGGTTACAACCTTGTCCGGTGTCACGCAAGAAAAGGTTTATTCTATTGTTTAGAGATGCTATTTAACAAAGTAACTATCAACAAAATATTTTATAATATCTTTCCAGAAAATTTAATTAACTCACTCTATTTAAGGTAAAGTCCATGCCAATAAACAGGTAAATGCTGTAACTGACACAATAAGAATCTATTCTTTTAGGTGTTTTTCACTATAACTCTCTATACCCATTGGATTTCAAGATGCAGCGCGACGGCAAGGAGCGAATCCCCTGGAGCATAGATAACTATGTGACCGGGGTGAGTGAGCGCAGCCAACAAAGCGGCAACTTGAAAGACGACAGGTATAGATAAAACAATAGATGGAAATAAGTAGCAATAATAATGAAAATAAATTAAACGTAATCAATACCATAGTACCAATTCAAGGGCACTATCCATTAGCAATGTGTCGGTTCAATATTTTGTTGGAATAACAAATTATTACTCAAATGATTTCATATTCATGCTTAGCCCCCGATTCTAATAAATTCCAGTTGCCTCAGTAACAATATCTGCCAGCCTGTCCCCAATTTGCCCGTCCCCGGGTAAGCGAATTGCTGTGTCTCTTTCTAAGACTCGAGGGTAAAAGGCATAATGGCTGAGATGAGAAACAACAACAGTTCCCCGCTGACCATATTCAACCGTTTCCAACGTATTGTGATCAACTACATCATAGGTAATAAATGGCGTAAAACTATTATATTCCACCCGAACACTGTCTGCTTTAATCAGCAACGACCGTGATACCCCTAATGCAGAAGTACTACCGTAGCTCGCACTAAATTCACATTCAGGTAATATCTCATTAGCAATAAACTTCACTTCATCAAGATTGATTTCTGTTCCGTCTAACGTAATTTGTGCTAGCGAACGTCTCATATAAGTAACCAACTCAGTTCTTTTCACTAGCTCATACAATACAGACGGAGTTGTCACAAGAAAACGGATATCCTGATTAAGCAGCGTATTTTCAATTTGATCGACCAGATGGGAAGAATAGCGGTAAACACAAGCCATATCGCCTGCATTGATGGATCGCTTAATCCAGCGTGGGTCAACATCAATCATAAAACAAAGGCCGCCCAACTTTTGTGCACGCACTTTATTGATAGCGCCTACGATATGTGGTCCAGAAGGGACGGCTGCCAGTGTATTGCCAACGGGCCTGTCTGGACGATCTTTATATGATGACATTCTCCAATCAATAAGTGTTTGAATCCATGCATCATAAGCTACAACATATTTTGGCTTCCCTGTTGTACCAGCACTTTCATACACAGAAACTTGTTGATCATGTTTCAACCCATGTGGCAGAAGATGCTGAATTGGAACAGTGTGAAGACGCTCCGAAATATCCGGGAATTTCCGTAAGTCATTAAACGTGTTAACGTCACGAATAGGATTAAACGGTAATTCCTGACGCATCGCCAACCAAAAATTTGTTCCCGTTTCTTCAGAAAAATGCCATTTCATAATCTCCTGAACAAAACGGTTGGGGTCCTGATTGGCTTGCACAGCAGTAAGCATCTTAATTTTATGGCTGTAATCGTTCGTTTTTCCACCCATTTTCGGTGCGTTCATAAACCAGTCTCTTATGTATACGGGACGCATCAACTGCCCAGAATTCACAACGCTCTATCATGAATTGATAAACAACAAAGCGCTTAGGTCGCGGTAATTTATTTTTTCCATCATATTTAGCGACTTCATTGAATAAGGCAGCGATATCCGTGAGAGGATCACTTTGATAAGACACCGTTGATACAGGGTCATAGGCCGGATCCCGCGCATTCCACACCGCATCAGCCACCTCATCGGGAACCAATATTGCTGACCCTGAAAGACTTAACTGGCGCCCTAACTCACGCCAATAGATATGGCAGCCAGCAGAGCCTGTTGAGTCAATATCCTGCCCCTTATGGCTGGAGCTGTGCGTCGCAAATAACAGCACATCACCATCAAAACGAACGGGAAACATCGTGCGCATCGAAATATCACCCTCAGCACTGCGTGTAGCAAGAGTATAGGCATCGGGTTCACGTACATCACCACTACGTGCACGTGCCAACCACTCCTTCATCACTATTTCTGGTGAGAGAGGAGGGTTATCATAATGCGGAAAAGGGACATCTAGCTGTCCAGTTAATGACTCGAGTCTCTTCATTTTTCGATTCCTTTAATACCTTTTAATCCGAGCCAACACTTTCATTAAAAACGCGCACTGCATTCTGAGAAATAGCAAACTTGCCCCGATAATTCAGTATGAGAAGCGAGGCCATTTTTGGATTTCACTTCGCCATACATCACACAACGACGATTAAGTAATATACCTTGTTCAATAACCACCTTTTCGTTCATCTGTAACTGCCTATATTTAATTAAGTGCTGTACTATCGGACCCACAACAGAGCCGGTTCCGGCATCTTCTGTCACACCATAAGCCGGAGAGAACATCCGATTTTCGACTTGTGTTCCTTGCCAGGAAAAGCAATTTACCGCTAAATCATCAAAATCGGCTAAAGCACGCTGATCGGGTTGAAGCCCATGCAATGTTGAAATACTGTCTACTGCGACTAATACATGCCGTGCTCCCGCATCATAGATTTCAACAGGCAGTTCTGCTTTTTCCAGACCTAGCGCGGTCAATAATTTTTTTTCTTCAACAAAAGGTTTATAACTCGCTAAGGGCACAGTAATTTTTACTTCACTCAGTACCTCGCTGTGATGTTCCACTGAAACAGGTACGGCTCCAAAATGCGTGTGGAAAACGAAGTGATTTAGGCCATGGCGACGGGAAAATGCACTTGCTGTTCCCATCAGTGGATGCCCTGCAAACGGTAGCTCATTGACAGGTGTGAAAATTCTCACCCGTGCATGACCATTTTCAGTTCGTTCACTGATAAATGTGGTTTCTGAGAGCTGTAGTTGACGGGCAATCGCTTGCATTACCGGTGCAGACAACACCTCACTATCGTGAAATACAGCAACAGGGTTCCCTTCCAGCGGTATATGGGTAAATGCATTCATTACGTTATAATTAATTACTATATTGTTAGGCATTTTCTCTGCTTCCTGAACATTGCGTTTGCAAAAGAGGTTTAACAAAACGGTCTAAAATCTCCAGCCCATCAATGGTCAGAAAAGACTCCAGATGGAATTGAACAGATGAGAACTGAGCATTGCTAATGGCATGTACTTGTTTACCATCATCAAAGTACAGGGTGATCCCTGCTTTATGCAGTTTGTTGATAGTTTGCTCATCCGCCTTGGCGCAAAATGTGTTGTAAAAACCAACACGTTCTTGTCGGTCACCAAGCCAAATCGTTTTCTGAATACCTTGATTGGGCGGTGATAAGCGAACAATCGGCAATCCCAATAATGCCGAGAGAATTTGGTGGCTAAGACATACCGCAAAAAAAGGGTATTCAGCTGTAATCATGCGCTGGATGACACTGCGCATGTCTGTAACACGCCTGTCGTGCTCATCAAGCGGGTTGCCTGGCCCGGGACCGGCGACAACAAGGTCATAAGGTTTAAAATCGACATCGTTGTGGACTTTCTCAACGAATGCGGTTGCACCAAGGGATACGAACAACGTTTTAAACATTGATGTGAACGTATCATTACCATCCAGAATCAATACCCGCTTTCCTCCGAAATGAGGTAAACAACGCATACGTTCGTCAGGTGCTGTTAGCCAGAAACGAGATACTCTTGCATTCCGGTTTATCAATGCATCAGATATGGCCGGAATATCGCTTAAGTTTTTCATCTTATTTTTATGCACATTCATGTTCAGGAGCCGATTTGTCTCTGGTAACATGGCGCTGTATAACGACTGTGCTTTACTACGGGTTTCATTTGCTTCATCAACGGGATTAGAATCTCGCACTATCGTTGCCCCCACGCTGATTTCAACATGTCCCTGAGGGGTAATTTCTGCAGTGCGAATCGCAATCGCCGAATCAAGCGATATCTGATCAGAGGAATGACTGACTAACGCAATAACACCACTGTAATAACGGCGTCCTTCTGGCTCATAACGCATAACGACATCACATGCGCTTTGTACCGGGCTGCCTATCACTGTCGGCGCAGGTAAGGTCTCACGCAGAATATCAGCAATCCCGGCATGACTTTCCCCGCGTAAAACGTATTCCGTGTGTGCGACATGGCTCAGTTGCTTCAATTTCAGTTCACTAACTTGTGCCCCTTTTTCACACAACTGAGACATCACTTTTAGCTCTTCATCTACAACCATGAAAAGTTCGTTGGTCTCTTTTTGACAGGAAAGAAAAGTTAATAATGACTCAACCGTTGGCCCATCAACGGGATACGGGTATGTGCCACTGATAGGGTTCATACTCACTTCACCCTCATTCAATGACGCATGTAATTCCGGGGAAACCCCAATAAATGCCTGCTCACCCGTATTGATTAAAAAGACCCAGTAAGCAGAAAATTCCATTTTCAATAAGCGTCGATAAAGGCTTAATAAATGTGCAGGCTCATACTCTGAAATCGTTGCGCGTAGCTTACGGTGCAGAACAAAGTTAGAACCGGCACCTTGGCCAATTTCATTTTCAATCAGGCGTGTTACTCTTTGGCCAAACTGTTTATCATTCAGATTGAAATGGACATTATCTACAGCAAAAGAAGCTTCAGGTAATTGTTCTACCAATGACGAAACTGAAATTTGCTGACGTGCAATGATAGGTAAACTTAGAATCGGCATCCCATCATCAACGGCTGAATAACCACGTTCAATCACTTGTCGAAAAGGCAGCAATAGCAACTTTTCTTTATAAAGCGGATCACGACTGACAGCATGTTCAATGGTGTCAGTTTTTCCTAAATGTAATTGAAAAATCTCAACCTCGCCTGAATTGACTGTTGGGCGATACAACAATGCAAAAGGTTGTTCAGGAGAAGAAATAATAGAAGATAAGAGATTACTCATAATCCACCACGTCCGCAGAGGTCAGTACTTGTGCACAATTGTCCGACATATAATTGACCGCATTTTGATGCCCTGCCTGAGTGAAATCAGCAAGGGCGTCGGCCACAATAAAAGGACGAATACCATGACTAAAGGCATCAATACTCGTGGCTTGAATACCAACGGAGGCATAGATACCCGTAATAATGAGTGAATCACACTGACGTTCACGTAACTTGTCAGCAAATTCAGATTGATAAAAAGCGCTATAACGCCACTTTGTCAGTATGACATCCTCTGGACTCGGAAAAAGCTCATCAATAATTCGCTGATCATCTTCCGTTGTACGCATACCCGGTCCCCATAAATCAACAAGTAACCCTCGTTGCTCCACTGTCATTCGCCCAGGCTGTGCACTATAAAAAACAGGGATACGGTTATCTCTGGCCCAACGTAATACTTTTGTTGTGGAATTAATCAAATTGATTACTAGTTTATTAGGTAAAGCATTCACAAAATAACGCTGCATATCATGAATCAATAAAGCACACGTTTCTTTCTTTATTTTCCAATTTAAAGGTTGATGAGAGGGAATATGAATGCTGTCTATGTTATAGGACTCAGATTTTAATGTTCTGCTCATTTTATTAACTTGCCTTTTAATTATTACCTAAGAGCATGACTCAGAAAAAGAACTGAATTGATTTTAATTAACTACTATATAAATAATAGTAGTTAATTATTTTAAATATTTTACTCAGAGAATCATTAATTAATGAAAATTTAAGTGGGGATTCCTTGGCGATTTATTTTTGGCACAATAATATCAAGTGCTTTGAGCTGATTAATAGGGTTCATAAATTCCCGGTTACGTATGATAAGCCCATCACGTAATTCAAAAGAATGAATAAAATGATTTTCATAGTAACGTTCAGGATAATTAGGGAAACGAATAACACCATGGCCATCACACTCAACCCAAATATGATTAGGGTTGTCAGTAGTGAAAATTTTGATATTGTACCATTCCCAGTCGGGAAAACATTGAAGCGACCAGTGGGCATGGCGTTCTAATTTCTCAATACCCCGTATAATAATTGGTTCACCCGTTTCTGTGGTCCAGAGCCCACCTTCTGCATCTTCTGCAAAAAGTTCATGTCTTTTTAAGCGTGCTTCACCCTTGGTTAATTCCAAATACTTCTCTACAATCTTACGATTTTTTTCGCGAATCTGATCAAACTCATCATTATACTTTATCATAAAGAACCTATTGAAATAGTAAGTTGAAAATAGCCAGAATCTTTATTAACCAGATGGCAATTTCGATCTGACCTAGATCTAGTAATAATGCGGCTTTTGGAACATATGAAATAGATATAAACTACCATCTAATTAATATTGTTGAACAATAAGTAGGCTCAAAATGCAATATTATTGTAGATGGTTAAATAATAAATAATAAATAATAAAAGACAAATATATTATGAAAAAATTGTCTATTACTCCCTGTTTTACAATTTTATAAGTAATTATAATCTCGTCATTTTTTACCCAATCATTAGATTTATTATCGTGATTGTTATGAAAATTTATCACATGAAATATATTTTATTTTAAAATGAAAGTATATTTAAGATTTTTGTAATTAATGAAAATTCTGTTGTTCCTTTTAAGGATGGTTCATGTTTTTAGTCCTGAAGTAATATTGGTACATTGAATGATATGAATAATTCTTTGTCATAGAGATAAGAAAAAATAATAAACTTTTGTAAATTGCATAGACATTTACGACTGAATAAAATTTAAAAATCATTATGAAATATAGGATAACTGCCTAATTAATTTCGTATTTTTTAATCTAATGGGAAAATACGAATAATATAACCAAGCGTAGGTTAGTAAAGACAGGATCTGTTTTGAATAAAAATTTGTAGAAAACGGTTGCACGTTCAATATCAGAAAAATAGCCAGTTGCAAATTGGCAGTCATTGGAACAAAAGTCGTACCACACATAAAAAACCTCGAATTTAACAAAGTATCGATGTCAGAATTATCGGTATAATTAGTAATGTACACACAACTAAGGAGATAAATACTGATAAAACAATGTGTTATAAAGGATCTTACTGCTAGTAAAACCTTATTTTAACAAAACATTAAACTTATTAAAACAAAAATGCAAGGGGTTTTTTGTTATAGATAAGTTCGGGGTTGTTGATGTTTTATGTTCATAAATCAATCAACCCACATAGGTAATCAGATAATGATAAATGCCAGTGCTGACATGCTGGCATAATTTCGTTCTAATTTATCATATCTCGTTGTTATAGAACAAAAATGTTTGATTATGGCAAACGCATTCTCCACTAAATGTCGGTGATAATATCGCTTCATACTGTTATGCATGAGTGAGAAAGAGACATTACTAAATTAACGGGAAATGGCTACATTCGCTTTGATATGTTTAAGGTGAACTACAATCGTAAAGGTAACCACCACCAATAATGACCATGCTCCCCATTTTCCCGCATGAACAACAGACCAAGCGCCTAATTGATGTGGGTATTGCCAGATCCCAAAGAAAGTCCCGAAGTTTTCCGCCAGCCAAATAAAAAAACCAATTAGTATAAAAGCAAGTAATAGTGGCATTTTGCGTTCTTTATCCAACGGAGTATAAAAAACAGTACCACGAGCATACAAACCGAAAATAAAAGCAGTTAAGTACCCGCGATAATCATCAATATAATGATGACTAAAGAAGTTGATATAAATGGCCAATGCCACCAGTGTTGCCATCCAATACGGTGGGTAATGCTCAATACGTACCTTAAAAAAGCGCCATGATTGTATAATGTAGCTCCCCACAGCCGCATACATAAAACCTGTAAATAGCGGGACTCCCCAAAGTTTAGTAAACGCAGCGTCAGGATATTGCCATGAACTGATAGATGCTGATGTTTTAAATAGCTCCATTATGAAGCCGACTAAGTGGAAGACACAGATCGCTTTCAATTCATCCCATGTTTCGAGTTTTGACCATATTAGTAATGCTTGAAAGGCCACTGCAAATACGAATAGTACATCATAACGTGGTATGCCTATGATGCCTTTTGCCGGAACCAAAAATAAAGCCAAAAAAAAGAAACCAGCAAATAAGCACGAGCGTGCATTAATCAATCCAAAGAAAAGAAACTCTAAGATAAATCGCTTAATACCCTTGCTGCTATTGGGATTGTGAGCCATTAATAAGTTATCAACTTTACGCAGAATATTCAGTTTTTGGCTCATACTTTCCATTTAATTAACCTGTTGGTATTATTTTCCGTCAACTCACTACGATAATGTTTATTTCACGCCGCGAATTCTAACAGGATTTTAATAACCATTCACCAGTACCTATTCTGCTGCCGGAGCATTGATTTATTACAGGAGAAAAAGAGGGGAGCACTTCTTATGGGCTTGCTGTAAGTAGGTTTTTACCGAACTTATTGAAACACCGAGGTCTTCCGCTACATCTTTATAACGCATCCCTTGAAGTTGGGTCAGCAAAAATGCCAGCCGAACTTTTGTCGGAAGTTCATCAAGAGTTTTATCTATACTGTCTAACTGTTCTAACAGTAAAAACTGATACTCAGAAGAAATTGATGAGATTTTCGGGACTGTACTCACATATTTCAGATAATTGTCTTCAAGTTTTTTCCTGCGGTAATGATTAGAGATGGTTCTGCGGGCTATCGTCATTAAAAAGGCTTTTGGCTGGCAGAGATTGGTGAGATCTGACGACTGCATCAGTTTGATGAAAATTTCATGAGCGAGATCTTCGGCATGATTTGAATAAGCACTGTTTTTTCTGATCCAGCAGCATAACCAAGAGTAATAATCGGAATAGAGTTGTCGGGCAATTTCATTATGCCCAAGTGTGTGTTTTTGCACCGTCATGATTATATTGCCTAGTAGGAGGGGTAAGGGTGATGATAATAATAATTATTTGTATTTAATGGAGGGAAGTCAACGCCACATTTCAGATCTAACCCCCTTAATTTTTAAGAGGGTTAGGGATTAAGTAGTTAAATGCAGTTAGAATTGCTGCGAAATACTGAGCTTGTAATTACGGCCAATACCGGAAACTGCTTCTCCTAAGTAAGGATAATAACCACGATTGAACAAATTATCGACGGTGATACGTGCTTCAAAACCATTCATGAAAGTAGGATGCCAGCTCGCAAACAGGCCGTGCAAGGCATAACCTTTACTTTTAGGTAATGCCCAATATCCAGCCATTGGATCATCATCCACAGGTGAGCGATCTTGTTTGCGGACAAATTCTCCTTTCCATCCCATCTCCATCTGCAATTGTGGGATTTTGAAACCTAGCATGGCATGGACAGAGGTCGGCGGAATTTCCGTAAACCAGGTTTTATGGCCTATCCATGGGTCTCGCATAGAAGTATCACGCTGGCCGCGGATAGTAGAGAAAGATAATTTCCCGAATAGTTTGCTGCTGTTGTAGAAGGTTTCAATTTCCAGACCTTCGATGGTATATCCCGGCAAATTGCGGTAGTTTGACAGGTTTTTTTCACATGAACTGCTGGAGCCACTGTCAGTTTGAACTTTACAGTAAATCCCTCGTCTTTTGAAGATTTCATCCTTACCACGGTTATGGAATAAAGTGGTACGAATTTGCAGGCTGTCATCCTCAAACATCAGATTATCGAAATCAAGAATTGCGCCGAATCGTACTCCTGTCATCCTTTCAACATCAAGGTTACGGCTGGAGCCAGTGAGGCTGGTGAGAACTGATTGAACCTCATATTGTTCATCAACCAATGGTGCCCGCCATGTACGGCTGATATCTGCAAACAGGGAAATATTTTTGCTGGCTTGCCACATTACGCCCAAATGAGGCGACCAGCCAGTATAAGTTACACTGCGGTAGTCATGGTTTGCTTCAGGTGATTTGTTGTTAAATCTCGGTGCCTTATTCTCTTCACCAGTATTTTTGATATGGTCGTAGCGGACACCTGGAATTACAGTTACACGCCCCAGTTTCAAAGAATCCTTAATATATAAGCTGTAAGCTTGCTGACTACCGGCTGGCATATAGCTAGGTTGATAATAGCCATAATTGTACTCTGCTTCATTTTTCTTCCCCCTGTCAAACATTAAAATATCGCTATCCTTTTTATGCCAACGTGTTCCCAGCAATAATTCATGCTCGATTATGCCTGTTGAGAATACACTCTTATTCTGGATTTCCGCGCTATTATCGATGTAATTAACCCAGCTTTTATTGCCCATTAATCCGCTGAAAGTATTAGCAGCATTTTCCGCACGGCTATCGTCTTGTTTGGTTTTGGAATACCCATAAGTCATCGTCAGATTTAGCCACCGATTGTCCTCTGGCGCGATATTCCACTTAGCTGTGTAGTTTTGATCAACTTGTTCACGGAAGACCAGTTTCCTTTTCCATGCATCATCCTAGCCATATTTTTTTACCTCGGCAGCCGATGGAACTACCATTCCATCTCGTTTAGCTGCCCATGGTTGCCAACCATCCGCTTCGGAACGCATAGCAGACAGGCTTATGGTATGGGTATCATTGGGGTAGAAGTTGGTTTTTAATAAATAAGATGTTTGGTCGTTGTGTGAAAACTCAAAACGAGTACCATCAGGGCGTTTAATATTATGACCATCGCGCTTACTCACATAGAGTAACCCATCTGCAAAACCATCAGGATCTCTGCCAAACAGGGCACCACTGCTGATCCATTGTCTGTCATTGGTGTGATAGCTTTGTTTGATCAAGCCTCCCCAGTTTTCATCAGGCCTCAGCAAATCATTGGCATCCTTGGTGACAATTTTAACAGATCCACCAAATCCACCATTACCATTCAGTAAATTGTGCGGCCCTTTATCAATATCTATGCGTTTAACTAACTCTGGCTCAATAAAGATAGAACCCTGACGATATTTCTGGAAACCTTTTGGGGCATCATCCAGCGTGATTTTTACATCTTCATTTGCCCCCATCCCCCAAATGTTTAATGTTTGCCCGCCAGGACGCGGAGATCCTGACATCGAAACACCCGGCAGTTGATCGAGCAATTGAGCAATGTTATCAGCTTGTGTCCGGTCAATATCAGCCTTTTTAAGTACTGAACTGCCCGCATCATTGCTATTGTATAAACTTTCCACAACAGAAAGTGTGGATAATTTCATCACCTCACTTTTCTTTTCAGGTTCTTGCTCAGTTGAATTTGCAGTAGCGTAAACCGAGCCGGAAAATACAGCACCTAGCACTAATGTTCCTGAGACTGTGCTGGTTAAAATTTTCTGAATCACGGTTACAAGTGGGCGTTTTTCCAATTTTTGACTATTATTTGCCATAAATTTCCTGAAATATGATCAAGTAAAATATTTTCATTGTTATAAGTCATCTGAGAAACTAAATCGGGCAAACAAAAATGAGAATTATTTTTATTTGTGGATTTTGTTAAGCAGTACGGTGATAGCTTTTATACCCAACCAACAAAGCTAGCAGCTTGGAAGACGACGGGTATATTCTATAAATTGTGTGATCTTTATTCATTGCAGTTGATTGAAATAATTGTTTATTTCGTTTCACCTTCTCAATCGCTGACTATGTCAGCAATGAGATCAAAGTGCTTATTACTTAAGTTAAATTTCTGTAAGTACAAGGGGTTAGTCAATGAAGAAGAAAATTTTTGGTTCTTTGATAGTGGCTGGTTTCGTAACACTGATTGTGGGTTGTGATGATGCGTCGAAAAAAGCCGAAGATGTTGCTCAGCAAGCTGAAGAAAGTGCAGTACAAATGAAAAAGGATGATGAACAAAAAGCGACGAGTGTGATGGATAGAACAAAAGAAAAATCACATGATATTAAGGAAAATACTCAGCATGAAAGCCACGGCATGGTTGATAAGTCTAAGGATGCGCATGGCGGAATCAGTAATTCTGTCAGCGACATTGCCGATCAGGCGAAGTCAAAAATGGCTGATATGCAAAATGAAGCCGCTAAGACAGCAAATGATCTGATGGATAATGTGAAATCGAAAGCCGGAGAAATAAAAGATCAGGCTACTGACAAGCTTAATCATCTTTCAGATGGAATAAAATCGAAGACGGAAGATATAAAGTCTGAGGCCGATAAAAAAACGGATGATTTGACCAATAGTCTGAAAAGTAAGGATGATAAAAAAGATGAAGATTAATTTATCAATGTGATCTCCTGTCAGTATGAAAAATGATTTAATATTGGAAGGGTGATCTGAAAAGATCACCCTTATCCTTACATAAATTAAGCTAAATATTCTTTTTATTACCCTAACTTGACTTAATCTATCCATTTAAACATAGGTCAGGGTTTACTCTGAGAACCACATTCAGGACATAATAATGAAAATAAAACACAGCTTAGGAAGACAGAATTCTGAAGTAATTCAGCAAGCATTCGACATCCGCAAACAGGTATTTACGGATGAACAGGGATTTGCGGCTGAGATTGATATTGATGAGTATGATGATATTGCTCTGCATGTAGTGATATATGATGATGAAAAGCCGATTGGTGTATTACGGGCAATTCTGATGGACAATAATATGCTTAAAGTCGGTCGTGTTGCGATATTAAAGGGTTATCGTGGTCGGGGAATTGGTCGTAACATCGTGGAGTTTATTGAAGATTATGGGCGCAAAAATAACATTACGACTATTAGTTTATCCTCACAATGTCATGCTCAACCATTTTATGAAAGCCTGGGTTATCAAGCCCATGGTGAAATTTATTTGGAAGAGGGCGCGGAACATATCTTTATGACATTGGATTTGGTCTAAGTTAGTTGAATATCAATACGGGAAAAAATGACGATGTAAAAAATATTACAATATATTTCAATTTTCCCGTATTGATGGTTTATCACATTTTTATGTGAATAAATTTATTGGTGATTATTTTTCGTCAATTGACGAACTGGCGTGTCATTGGCAATGTAATATTTCGCCTGACTACGTGGCAGGGGGGCAATTCCCCGAATTCTATCGGCGATTTTTTCTGCCATCATAATTGTTGTGGCGTTCAAATTTCCGGTAATGATGCTTGGCATAATAGAAGCATCAATAACACGTAAATTCTTAACGCCGTGTACACGCCCTTGACCATCCACAACAGCCATTTCGTCTGTTCCCATTTTGCAGCTGCTTGATGGATGGAATGCCGTTTCGGCATGTTCGCGAATAAACGCATCCAACTGTTCATCTGTCTGAATTTCAGCACCCGGACTGATTTCTCGTCCACAGTAGGGAGAGAGCGCGGGTTGTGCCATGATTTCCCGTGTTATGCGAATAGCATCGCGGAATTCCTGCCAATCTTGCTCCGCAGACATATAATTGAACAAAATACTGGGATGCTGACGTGGACACCGTGACTTAATTTTCACTCGGCCACGGCTTGGGGAACGCATAGAACCGACGTGAGCCTGAAAGCCATGCTGATTGACGGCATTGCTGCCATTGTAATTAACAGCAACAGGCAGGAAGTGAAATTGAATATTCGGCCAGGCAAATTTTTCACTGGTACGAATAAAACCACCCGCTTCAAATTGATTGCTGGCACCAATACCCGTGCCTTTGAATAACCACTCAGCCCCAATCTGAGGTTGGTTATACCATTTTAAGGCAGGGTAAAGAGAGATGGGTTTGATGCATTCATACTGTAAATACATTTCAAGGTGATCTTGCAGGTTCTGACCGACTCCCGGTAATACTTGTACAACCGGAATGCCAAGTTCGTTCAAGATTTTTTCAGAACCAATACCTGAGCGTTGCAAAATCTGTGGGGAAGCGATGGCTCCGGCACAAAGTAAAACTTCTTTACGAGCTTTGGCTTTCATCACAGTAGCGCTATTACCCCGATAAAAATCAACGCCAACTGCTGTTTTTCCTTCAAATTTGAGGATATCAGTTAAGGCATGGGTAATGATTGTGAGATTAGCCCGAGATCGTGCTTGATCCAGATAGCCACGAGCGGTGCTGGCCCGACGCCCATTAAGGGTGACAGTGCGATCCATTGGACCAAAACCTTCTTGCTGATAACCATTGAGATCATCAGTACGTGGGTAACCTGCTTGGATACCCGCTTCGACCATAGCGTGAAAAAGTTCATTATTTCCCGGCTTGGGCGTTGTGACACTGACAGGCCCTTCACCACCGTGATAGTCATTTGCGCCGATATCCCGTGATTCAGCTTTGCAAAAATAGGGGAGGCAATCAAGATAAGTCCAGTCTTCCAGCCCTGGCTGCATCGCCCAATTGTCAAAGTCCAGTGCATTGCCACGGATATAGCACATACCGTTAATCAGTGAAGAACCACCAAGCCCTTTTCCGCGACCGCATTCCATGCGTCGATTATTCATATGAGGTTCAGGATCGGTTTCATAAGCCCAGTTATAACGGGTTCCCTGCAAGGGATATGCCAGTGCAGCCGGCATTTGAGTGCGGAAATCGAATCGGTAATCCGGCCCGCCAGCTTCCAACAGCAGGACAGTCACATTGGGATCTTCCGTCAGACGAGTTGCAAGCACATTACCCGCTGAACCAGCACCGATAATAATGTAGTCAAATACCATTGTTATCTCCTCTGTTTCAGTTATGGATTAAAATAGGGATTCAAAATCGCCCAGTTCCACCTGTATTGATTTAGTCTGTGTGTAATGTTGCAGTGTCATCAGCCCATTTTCACGACCAACACCAGAATGTTTATAACCGCCCACAGGCACGGTAGCCGGAGATTCACCCCACGTATTGATCCAACAAATTCCGGCTTCCAGTTGATGGATGACCCGGTGTGCACGAGAAAGATCTTTTGTCACTAATCCGGCACCTAAGCCGTAATTGGTGTTATTGGCTCGCATGATAACTTCATCTTCCGTTTCATAAGTCAGGATACACATGACAGGGCCAAAGATTTCTTCCCGTACAATCAGCATGTCATCAGTACAATCACTGAATACCGTTGGTGCAACAAATGCGCCTTTTGCCAGTTCGCCTTCCTGTATGCGTTCACCACCACAGAGCAAGCGGGCATCAGTGTTTTTGCCACTGTTGATATAGCGTAAAACAGATTCCATATGCGGGAAGCTGACCAGAGGGCCAAAATTGGTGTTGAAATCAAGAGGTGAACCAATGCGAATACGTTTAACTCGCTCAAGAATTTTGGCTTCAAATTGTGAGAGCATGGCTTTGGGAATAAAAACGCGTGTTCCGTTAGTACAAACCTGACCTGAACTGAAAAAGTTTGCCATCATCGCAATATCAGCTGCGCGATCCAGATCTGCATCATCAAAGATAATCAGAGGGGACTTGCCACCCAGCTCCATTGTGACTTCTTTTAAGGTGGAACTGGACGCATTTGCCATGACTTTTTTGCCGGTGACTGTGCCGCCGGTAAAAGATACCTTGGCAATTTTCGGATGGATTGCCAGATAGTGCCCTGCTTCATGACCTGCGCCAGTCAGGACGTTAAACACGCCATCAGGCAAACCGGCTGCGGTATAAATTTCAGCTAATTTTAGAGCAGTGAGAGAAGTGAATTCACTGGGTTTGAAAATCATTGCATTACCGGCAGCCAGTGCGGGTGCAGATTTCCAAAGAGCGATTTGAATAGGGTAGTTCCATGCACCAATGCCTGCCACAACACCCAGTGGCTCTCGACGTGTATATACAAAAGATGATTCACGCAATGGAATTTGCTGCCCTTCAAGGGCAGGGATTAAACCTGCATAATATTCCAATACATCAGCACCAGAAGCAATATCAAGTTGCCGGGTTTCAGAAAGTGGTTTCCCTGTATCCAGTGTTTCCAGTTCAGCCAGTTCATCATTGCGCTCACGCAAAATATTCACTGCCTTGAGTAAGATCCGGGAACGTTCCACTGCTGTCATGGCTGCCCAAATTTTCTGTCCTTGAAGAGCACTCTGGACAGCCAGATCAACATCCTGCTCTGTTGCGGACTGAAATTGAGCAATAATCCCGCCATTAGTGGGATTGATTGCATCAAAGGTCTTGATGTCAGGGGTGATGCTATCAACATAAGCACCATGGATATAAAGTTTCTGTAATCCAAAATGGGTCATAGATTCTCCTTAAGAGCCTATCCATAAGGTTTGAACTCAGGTCATACCAGATGTACTGAGTTTCTGTTTGATGTAATCGATAGTGATTTTAAATGCCCCTTCAATGTCAAAGGGCTTGCTGCTTAATGCACTTCTTAACCAAATACCGTCAATCAATGCTGCAAGTCCCTGAGCCGCCAGCCGTGCTTCTGCTTTGGGAAGAGCGCGCCTAAATTCAACACAGATATTAGAATACAAGCGGCGTTCATTAACTTGTTGTAAACGATACAGTTTGGGCTGGTGAATGCTGCTTGCCCAAAATGCCAACCAGGTTTTCATTGCCGCATTGCTGATTTGGCTGGGATCAAAGTTCCCTTCGACAATCGCTTTTAGCCGCTGCGCGGGAGTTGCGTTGTCAAGCAGACGTAATCGACGTGCTACTGCCATGCCCAGTTGATTCAGCAGATAACGCATGGTGGCTTCCAGTAGCCCATTTTTATCTTTGAAGTAGTGGCTGATAATTCCGTTGGAAACGCCTGCTTTTCGGGCTATTTGCGCAATACTGGCTTCCTGCATTCCAACTTCATTGACAACGGTTAATGTCGCATCAATGAGTTGCTGTTTTCTTATCGACTGCATTCCAATTTTGGGCATTATCTTAGGCTCAGAAAATCAATCATTAGGCGGGTATTAAACTTTTTTTTAATTGAATGTTCAATCAAAATTAAATATGTTTTATTACAATATTTTTACAATGTGAAATCTAAATTATTAAATGTAATTTAAAATTTAATTTTAATTCATATGGTTATACCCGTTATTCTTTTTCTGTTTTTCTACACTCATTAATTTCAGGAACTGCCTATGAACACACAAGACAGTCCAAAAAACACTCAGAAGGACATACTAAATTCTGTCGTTTTTTTCTTCTCGGCTGGACTAATTATTATTTTTTCTCTATTCACGATTTTCTTTACTGATGCGACAAGTATCTGGATAAAAAATACGCTGAATTGGGTTTCTAAAACCTTTGGTTGGTACTATTTGCTTGCTGCGACGCTTTACATCGTATTTGTCGTTTTTGTTGCTGCTTCCCGTTTTGGCTCCATCAAATTGGGACCAGAGCAATCCAAGCCGGAATTTAGCCTGCTTAGTTGGGCCGCCATGCTGTTTGCTGCCGGGATAGGTATTGATTTGATGTTTTTCTCGGTGGCAGAACCTGTGACGCAATATATGCGACCACCAACGGGTCAAGGAGAAACGATAGAAGCAGCCCGTCAGGCGATGGTGTGGACGCTGTTCCACTATGGCCTGACGGGCTGGTCTATGTATGCCTTGATGGGCATTGCGTTGGGGTATTTTAGTTATCGTTACAATTTGCCCCTGACCATTCGTTCAGCACTTTATCCCATTTTTGGTGATCGCATAAAAGGTCCTATTGGTCATGCCGTGGATATTGCGGCAGTGATAGGAACTATTTTTGGGATTGCAACCACGTTGGGAATTGGGGTGGTGCAGTTGAATTACGGCCTGAAAGTGCTTTTCGGATTACCGCAAGGCTTGGGCGTTCAGGGCGGTTTGATATTGTTGTCCGTGGTGATGGCAATTATTTCTGTGACTTCTGGTGTGCATAAAGGGATTCGTTTTCTGTCCGAATTGAATGTACTGCTGGCTCTGGGACTTGTCTTGTTTATCTTGTTTGTGGGCGATACCGAGTTCCTGCTCAACGGATTGGTGCAGAATGTTGGAGATTATATTAGCCGATTCATGGGAATGACGCTGAATAGCTTTGCATTTGAACGTCCGACTGAATGGATGAATAGTTGGACGCTATTTTTCTGGGCATGGTGGGTGGCTTGGTCGCCGTTTGTTGGATTGTTCCTGGCACGTATTTCCCGTGGCAGAACCATTCGTCAATTTGTTATGGGAACATTGGTTATTCCATTTGTTTTTACCCTGTTATGGCTTTCGATTTTTGGTAACAGTGTGTTGTATGAAATCCTTCACGGTAATCGTCAGTTGGCTGAAACTGTGCTGCAACATCCAGAACAAGGTTTTTATGGTTTGTTGGCACTTTATCCTGCCTTCACGTTCAGTGCATCGGTTGCCACAATCACGGGATTGCTGTTTTATGTGACATCAGCAGATTCGGGTTCATTGGTCTTGGGTAATTTCACGTCCAATCTCAGTGATATCAATAATGATGCCCCTAATTGGTTAAGAGTCTTCTGGTCTATAGCTATTGGGGTATTAACATTAGGTATATTAATGACTGATGGCATTTCTGCTTTGCAAAATATGACAGTTATAATGGGGTTGCCTTTTAGTTTTGTGATCTTCTTTGTGATGGCAGGGTTATATAAATCTTTGCGGGTAGAAGATTTCCGCAAAGCCAGTTCATTGCAAAATACGTCACCTACTCTCGTACATGACAATGGTTCTTTGAATTGGAAGCAGCGTTTAAGCCGCATGATGCATTTTCCGGGGACAAAAAACACACAACGAATGTTAGATATGGTGTGTCGCCCAGCCATGTTGGAAGTCGCGAAAGAATTAGTGGTGAGTGGTGCAAGGGTTCAGTTTAATGCTTTGCCCCCGAAAGAAGACAAGCGATTGAATCCACTTGAGTTGATTGTTGATTTGGGAGATGAACAGAATTTTGTTTATCAAATCTGGCCGCAACGTTACTCAGTACCCGGGTTTACCTATCGGGCAAGGTTGGGTAAATCCTATTATTATCGATTAGAAACATTTCTGATGGAAGGAACTCAGGGAAATGATTTAATGGATTACACAAAAGAGCAGATTATCAGTGACATTCTTGACCATTATGAAAAACACCTGAACTTTATTCATCTGAATAGGGAATCTCCGGGACAGACATTGATATTTCCGAGCTAAAAGTTAATACTGAATAATAAAAAACTGCCTGTAATTTTATATAAAACAGGCGGTTTTTACCGAAACAGAAAGTGAATGTTATTTATGATTTTTTTATTCCCTCGGAATAGTAAGCTTCAGGGTAAATCTTACCGTAATAACCCTCTAATTGAGATTCTGACATTTTTGATATCTCTACGTATTTGGGTGAGAATAAAACAAAAAATGACATTAATCCCATTAAAGCTGAAAATCCAAGTAACAAAATTCTTATATCATAGCTTTCCACAATATATGTTGCAGATATCATGCCTAACGGAATTGATACAATGCAAATGGCAAGGAATTTAGACTCCATTGTATTGCGATACGACTCTGGTGTAGCCAGGCATCTAATTGAAGTTGTGTTTATATTATAAATAACTAAACCCACTCCACTAATTAACATATAACAGCATAATTGAAATAATGATGTTGCAGTTGATATTCCAGCTATGCAAAGAGCCATAGTTAATGCAGAAATAAAGGCAGTATGAGCTTTACAAAATATCTTATTTATATATTTAATGACAATGGTACTGCCAATCATCATGCCTATGCCAAATGTTGCTTCGGCTATTCCTACCTGTAGGGCACTTAGTTTAAACTCATTTATAATGATAATGATAATGATAATGATAATGATAATGATAATGGGAATAATATAGGCGACTAAAGGAACAATAGTGAAATTAAAAAACGAAGAAACAATCACTAAAGTTGCTTCTGTCGGATTTTTGGTGATGATTTTAAGGCTCCCGACATTACTTTTATGAGAGTGTGATGGTTTTTCTTTTTGTTGATTTTTTATGAAATAAAAACCAAGAATTGATGAAAGGGACATTAAAGAAATAAAAGCTAACGCCCCATTCATATTTAAATAATGTATTACGATCCCGGATATTGCAGGGCCAAGTATGATATTAACAGAGTTAACAATACCTCTATATTTAAATGCGGATTCTAGCTTATTGGTATCGCTTATTTCTGGAAGAATGCTGGTGCCGATGGGTTGAATGAGTATGGCTGAAATTGAGGAAAAAATGTATATAATTCCTAATGGTAGATATAGATTGCTATCTATAAAATTAGAAATTATGAAAAGTAAGGAGGTTGGGGTAATGCAAAATAAGATTATATTTTTTTTATTGAACCTATCACCGAGATTACTCATGAATATCAAGAATAAGACTTGCAAAAGCCAAGATGAAAAAATAAACCATCCAAGTTGAAAATCCAGATTTAATATTTCAATCATCCACCATGAGAATAGCATGCCAAACGCTCTTGTAGAGGATGTGAATAAAATATCAGATATTTGATATAAGAAAAATGAAATATTATTTTTCATTACTACCCTTATTTTTATTAATAATCATGTTTATTGATAAATCACATTAATGATACATATTAAATTCACTTATGTCACTTTTATATTGGGTCAGAGTGAAAGGTTTGATTGGTTATTTATTGCTTTTGTGGATTAAGATTCTAATAATGTAACATAGTGCGAATTTTTATATTGACATGTAAGTTGGTTAGGTCTATCTCCATACTTTTTTCTGTTATTGGCATTTAAATTAATCATTAAATTGATTTATTGAACGTTTGTGTTGTAATTTATTCATCAATGATAATTTATATCTGTATTGCATTAATCACTAAGGAATCGGGAGCTTACTATGTCTGTTATGAATGCCACGCAACTGAGACTTCCTTTTGCTGTGTATTTACTGGGTTTAAGTTTATTTGCAATGGGAAGTTCAGAATTTTTGATTGCGGGGGTATTACCCAAGATAGCGGAAGATTTGCAAGTTTCTCTGCCATCCGCCGGTATGTTGATTTCTGCATTTGCAGTAGGGGTGTTGTTTGGTGCCCCTCTATTGGCAATGGCAACATTGCGCTGGCCGAGACGCACAACATTGTTAGTCAGTCAGGTTCTGTTTGTTGCTGCAACAGCAATTGGTATGCTTTCTCCCGGTTATTGGCCATTATTAATTGCTCGCGTAGTCAGTGGTGTTGCTTATGCAGGATTCTGGGCTGTTGCGGCGACTACAGCGGTGAATTTAGTCACTCAGGATCGTACTGCGAGAACGCTGGCTGTTGTTGTCAGTGGTTTGAGTTTGGCAATGGTTGTAGGTGGGCCATTAGGAACAGTTATCAGTGATATCGCGGGTTGGCGTGCAGGGTTTTGGGCTGTTGCAGTAGCTACATCAATCACAGCAATCGCATTATGGTTTATGTTACCTGATACGCAACAGAATGAAGGAGATATTCCGGTATTAGAGGCTGAATTAAAGGTGGTGGCGCAGCCAAAATTATGGGTTGCTTATACAACGACAATCCTGACAACAGCAGCTTATATGGCAACGTTTGGTTATCTGGGCGCTTTGTTGATTGATGTCAGCAAGTTGATGGTGAATTGGATTCCGGCTGTTTTGGCGCTTTTTGGTATCGGTGCTTTTATTGGATTGAGCATTGGTGGGCGTACAGCAGATAAATATCCCTTCAAAACGTTATTGCTTGGCATCTTTGGCATGATTATCACTTCGGTTGCGCTGGCATTGGTGGCTCATGATGCGGTGGTCACCATTTGTTTAGTATTTTTGCTGGGAATATTTGGGTTTGTTGTAAATCCGGCAGCCATGAATAGGGTTTACACCATAGCCGCGGAAGCTCCCACGTTAGCAGGAGCAACCAATGTCTCTGCATTCCAGTTGGGGATCACATTAGCCCCTTTATTGGGGGGATTAGCAATCAGCGCCGGATACGGTTTACCTTCCATTGGTTGGGTTGGCGCATTCCTTGCTATGGCGGCATTGGTGCCAGTTTTAGTGGATATGTGTTTGCATTCAGAAAAATAAATTTGCTTAAAATTTTCTGAAAAAAGGGGCTAGAGTTTCATGATCTCTTTCTGTATATTCATACAGTGTTTTGATATGGGGGATCTGATGCGCAAAATTATTCATGTTGATATGGACTGCTTTTTTGCTGCCATTGAAATGCGGGATAATCCATCATTTAGCAATATTCCTATTGCAGTAGGCGGAAGTGCTGATCGGCGGGGAGTAATCAGTACAGCAAATTATCTCGCCCGCCATTTTGGGGTACATAGCGCGATGTCTACTGCCATGGCTCTAAAACTTTGCCCTCAATTGAAAGTCATCCCGGGAAGGATGGCGCTTTATAAAGACGTATCTCAACATATTCGCCAAATTTTTTCCCGTTATACTGAACTGATTGAACCTCTTTCTCTGGATGAGGCGTATTTGGATGTTACGGATTGTCACCATTGCCACGGCTCCGCCACGTTGATTGCTCAGGAAATCCGTCAGATAATTTTTGATGAGTTAACATTAACCGCCTCCGCAGGCATTGCTCCGATCAGGTTTTTAGCTAAGATTGCGTCTGATATCAATAAACCTAATGGTCAATATGTTATCTCTCCTGAAAATGTAGACACTTTTGTTAAGTCATTACCATTACGCAAAATTCCCGGGGTTGGAAAAGTCACGGCCAAGCGTCTGTCAGATATGGGGCTGGAAACCTGTTCTGATGTTCAGCAATACGATAAATTGTCATTAATTAAAAGATTGGGCAAATTTGGTCTGGCACTTTGGGATCGCTGCCACGGTATCGATGAGCGGCAAATTACACCTGAACGTTTGCGTAAATCTATTGGGGTGGAAAAAACTTTGGCGCAGGATATTCATGAATGGGGTGAATGTGTTGAATTAATCGAAAAACTTTATCCTGAGCTGGAAAGACGATTGGAAAAAGTTAAACCTGATCTTCGGATTGCTCGTCAGGGAATTAAATTAAAGTTTGACGATTTTCAATTGACGACACAAGAGCATGTCCATCCTTTGTTGGATAAGTCTGATCTGATTAAAGTCGCAAGACAGGCTTGGGATATGCGAAGAGAAGGGAGAGGCGTCAGGTTAGTCGGGATACATGTTACATTGCAAAGCCCACAGTTGGAACGGCAGCTTTTATTAGAGTGGTAAGCCCAAAATGGCAAAACCGATGCGGTATGTGATGTAAAAAAGGATCTCTCCCACACTGCCTGCCGTGGGAGAGATAGTGTAGTTTTATTGCTTTCTACGGTTGTTAAGTATCACTCTTTAACCGGAATAGATTTCAGAATAGCGGTGAGTAATTGCCAGTATTGACCAACACTCTTAATGTGAACTTTTTCATCAGGGGAGTGAGCGCCACGAATGGTCGGGCCAATGGAAACCATGTCCATATCAGGGTAAGGTTTTTTGAACAGGCCACATTCCAGACCCGCGTGAACTACCATGATATTTGGAGTTTTGTCAAAGAGTTGGTGATAAGTTTCACGAACTAAATGCATGACCGGAGAATTGGCATCAGGCTGCCAGCCCGGATAGCTACCACTTACCACTGTTTCTGCACCAGACAATTTCGCGAGAGAATGCAGCATGTCAACGACATAAATCTTACCGCTTTCAATCAGTGAACGAATCAGGCAAATAACTTCGGTTTTCTCTTCATCCATTGTCACAACTCCAACATTCAGAGAGGTTTCTACAACCCCTTTAACAACGTCACTCATACGAATAACGCCATTAGGCATAGCATTGAGCATGGATAAGAAACGAGTTTGGCAATCTTTCGTTAACGTCTGTGATGAGGTTTCGATTTCATCCAGTAAGAGCGTAAGATTAGTTTCAATTACCGAATATTCGTTTTTCAGTGTTTCCAGATAACTATCTTTCAACTGGTACAATTTTTCGAGTTTATCGGCAGGAACTGCAATGACAGTATAACCTTCACGAGGAATGGCGTTACGCAGAGTTCCACCTTGCAAATGGATTAATTTCATATCTAGATCATCGGCATGGGCTGAGAGGAAACGAGCCAATAATTTATTGGCATTACCGAGTCCCTGATGAATATTCCCACCAGAGTGACCGCCTTTTAATCCCTTAATTGTCAGTTTCAGGGTTTTGTAACCCTCCGGCAATGCTTTACGGGAAAGCACCAGAGTGGTGATAAAATCAATGCCACCAGCACAACCCATGTAGATTTCGCCTTCTTCTTCTGAATCGGTATTGATCAGAATGTCGGCCTGTAACCAGCCAGATTTAAGGCCAAATGCGCCATCCATGCCCGCTTCTTCAGTCATGGTCAATAAAACTTCCAATGGACCATGTTTGACTGATTCGTCTGCCAATACCGCCAGAGCAGAAGCCATACCAATACCGTTATCAGCTCCCAGCGTTGTACCATCTGCCGTGAGCCAATCTCCGTCAATATAAGGACGGATAGGATCTTTTATAAAATCATGCTGGGTATCATTGTCTTTCTGTGGAACCATATCAAGGTGTGCTTGAAGTACGACCGCCTTGCGGTTTTCCATCCCTTTTGAAGCGGGTTTTCTGATCAGAATATTACCGACTTCATCCCTCTCTACATGGAATCCTTTGTTTCTGGCCCACTCAATGATATGGGATGCCAGTGCTTCTTCATGATAAGACGGATGAGGGATAGAACAAATTTCGGCAAAAATATCCCATAGGGGTTGAGGGGTTAATGTTGATAATTCGGACACGGCGAATCTCCTGTAATGACATCTGGTGAGATGAAAATGGTAATTTTTGACACATTGGGGAGCTTTTGTCATTTAGCGTTAGCCCAATGCCCACTCCATGCCTGAGGATACCATTTTATTGCCTGCAATGCTTAGTCAGAATGAGGATTTACCTTGTTTTTACTGGTTTTTGTCTACTCAAATCACTATAATCTTGCGCAACCTTTTTCCCGCAAAAAAACGCTTTTTTGAAATATTATTAGTTTTCAGGATCAAATTTTATGAGTGAAAAATATGTTGTAACGTGGGATATGTTGCAAATACATGCACGTAAATTGGCGCAACGTTTACTTCCCGTAGAACAGTGGAAGGGTATCATCGCAGTTAGCCGTGGTGGCCTTGTGCCGGGAGCATTATTGGCTCGTGAATTAGGGATTCGCCATGTCGATACTGTTTGTATTTCCAGTTATGATCATAGTAATCAGCGTGAATTGACCGTATTGAAAAAAGCGGAAGGTGACGGTGAAGGCTTCATCGTTGTTGATGATTTGGTTGATACCGGTGGTACTGCGAAGGCAATTCGCGATATGTATCCTAAAGCCCATTTTGTAACTATTTTTGCGAAACCCGCTGGTCGCCCTCTTGTGGATGATTATGTTGTTGATATTCCGCAAAACACATGGATTGAGCAGCCATGGGATATGGGCGTAATGTTCATTCCACCTATTTGTGATGAGCAGTAAGATTTTTCTTTTGACATGACTAAAAAAAACCTTTCAGAATCGTTGTTTAAGCCGGGTTTTAAACATCGGGAAACCTCTACACTGGTAAAATTCACTCGCCCGCAGTCTGCAACTACCAGTGAGAATATGCTTGGTGGGGAGCGCCGTGAGCATTGGTATCGAATGATCGATTGGCTTGCTTGGATCTGGAGGGGAATAGATCCGCTGGAGATCCAAGAAGTTCTCAGCCGGATTGCTGTAACGGATGCCGAGCGCAGTACTGACCATCTGTTGGATACTGTGATCGGTTATCGCAAAGGAAACTGGGCATTTGAGTGGTCGCAACTTGCAATGTACTGGCAGCAAGAAGCATTGTGTGCCGAAGAGGCAGAACAAGCCGGAGCATGTTGGTTAAAGGCTTCGACTTTATATAGTATCGCGGCTTACCCTCATTTACACGGTGATGGGTTGGCAGCTCAAGCTATTGTGCTTGCCAATAAAGCGTATGAAAATGCAGCGCGATTTTCTGATTATGAATTGAAAAAGTTGGAATTTCAGTTAGAAGATGGCAAAAGTGTCACAGGTCTACTGCATATTCCTTCCCATGTTAAAGGGCCTTGCCCGACAATATTAGTCTGTGCCAGCCTTGATAATGTACAGAGTGATTGTTGGCGTCTATTCCGTGAACATTTTTCCCCCCTCGGCTTTGCTATGCTGACGCTGGATGTGCCTTCTGTAGGTTATTCTGCCAAATTTACATTAACGCAGGATACCTGTGCGCTTCATCAGAAAGTTTTGCAGCAATTGAATAGCGTACCGTGGATTGATCATACCTGTGTAGGCGTATTTGGTTTCCGTTTTGGGGCAAATATTGCTGTTCGCCTCGCCTATCTGGAACCAAAGTTGATTAAAGGGGTATCTGTAGTCGGGCCGATTGTGCATGAATTACTGCATGATGAAAAACTACAGCAGAAAATCCCGTCAATGTATATTGATGTATTGGCTAATCGTTTGGGTATCTACCATGTCGATGAAGAACGATTGCGTTCAGAGCTGAGTTGTTATTCGCTGAAAAATCAAGGTTTGCTTGGGCGTCGCTGTAGTGTCCCTATGTTGTCGGTATATTGGGAAGATGACATTTTCAGCCCAAGAAAAGACTCAAAATTGATTGCAATGTCATCAATAGATGGTTCGTTGAAGGCAATTCCTGCTAAGTCAATTTATGGTGGTTTCAATAAGGCGTTACACGAAATAAGTGTATGGCTGAAAGATAAAGTTTTATAAAATAAAATTTATTACTTGATATTTTTTAATCATTTGATACAAAGGTGATTCTGTATATAAGGAGACCTTTGTATGACTTTACCCGCAAGTTATTCTAAAAATAAGTTGTTAAAGCGTTTTTCTGCATTAGGGCCGTATGTACGTGAATTAAAATGCCAAAACGGTTATTTTTTCTTTGACTGTTTAGCTGTTTGTGTCAGTGCAAAAGTGGTGCCGGAAAAACGTGAATTTTGGGGATGGTGGTTAGAATTAGAAGAACAGGGACAGGGCTTTGTTTATAATTATCAGATAGGCTTATTTGATAAAAAAGGCGAATGGAATTCAATGAATATCAGAAAAAAGGCTGATCTTGAACACCTTGAATCAACTTTACAGGCATTCCATAAACGTTTGGCCGATTCTTTCGATACTCTCAAACTTATTTTGGTTCCATCTGAAAATACCATCACCCTCCAAACTCAAACCATGGTATGAGTCTTCTTTCTTTAAATTTTGCGTTATGCCAGTTGGCATAACGCTTCTCTCCTGTTAAAACTGAATATTGTTTTTTAACGGTTCGTCTTTTTAAGCGAATTGTTTTTTAAACATATTGTTTTTCTCAAATTTTTTTTCAAATAACTGTAATGGCAGAAATATGATGAATGGCAGCCAAACGTTGGTTGTGAAACTGGGGACGAGTGTATTGACCGGCGGCTCTCGTCGTTTGAATCGTGCCCACATTGTGGAATTGGTTCGCCAATGTGCTAAACAGCATGAAAAAGGCCACCGCATTATTATTGTAACTTCTGGCGCAATTGCGGCTGGACGTGAGCATTTAGGATATCCGGATCTTCCTGCAACAATTGCTTCAAAACAGTTGTTGGCAGCGGTTGGACAAAGTCGCTTGATTCAATTATGGGAACAGCTTTTCTCAATTTATGGTATTCATGTCGGTCAAATGTTGCTGACTCGTGCAGATTTGGAAGATCGTGAACGTTTTCTGAATGCGAGAGATACACTGCAAGCGTTGCTTGATAATCACATTGTTCCCATTATTAATGAAAATGATGCCGTTGCTACGGCAGAAATTAAAGTTGGTGACAATGATAATCTTTCTGCGTTGGCCGCCATTTTGGGCTGTGCGGATAAATTATTGCTCCTGACTGATATTGAAGGTCTTTATACTGCTGATCCTCGTAGTAACCCCGATGCAGAATTGATCGCAGAAGTGCATGACATCAGCGATGAGTTGAAAATGATGGCCGGAGACAGCGTTTCCGGTTTAGGTACGGGAGGAATGGCCACAAAGCTCCAGGCGGCAGGTGTGGCCGGGCGTGCGGGAATTGATGTTATTATCGCTGCTGGTGACAAGCCGGATGTGATTTCCGACGTTATTGAAGGAAAACCAGTTGGAACACGTTTTCATGGCTTGTCTAGCCCGATGGAAAACCGTAAGCGCTGGATTTTTGGAGCGCCTCCGGCTGGAGAAATCATTATTGACCATGGCGCAGAAACGGCCATTCTTCAGAAAGGCAGTTCTTTATTGCCAAAGGGGATCAAAAACGTCAAAGGTAATTTTTCCCGTGGTGAAGTTATTCGCATCCTCAGTTTATCCGGCAAGGATTTGGCTCATGGAGTTTGCCGTTATAATAGTGACGCTTTACGTTTGATAGCTGGGTATCATTCACAACAAATTAGCCAGATACTAGGTTATGAGTATGGCGCCGTTGCGGTTCACCGTGACGATTTGATCGTAAGTTAATTAATTGATCATGAGTTAAGGATTCCACCATGCTAGAACAGATGGGAAAAGCAGCCAAAGCAGCATCATGGCAATTGGCACAATTAAGTACCAGCCAGAAAAATCAGGCGTTGAATCACATTGCTGATTTGCTTGAAACAGAAAATGAAGTAATCCTTGCAGCCAATCAACAAGATATGGATCATGCTCGTGGGCAAAGCATGAGCGAAGCCCTACTTGATCGGTTACTGCTGACACCAGAACGGTTGAATGCCATTGCAAATGATGTACGTCAGGTCTGTCATTTGGCTGATCCGGTAGGGCAGGTTATTGATGGGCAGTTACTGGATAATGGATTGCAATTGAGCCGTCATCGGGTTCCTTTGGGTGTCATTGGCGTGATTTACGAAGCCCGTCCTAATGTGACCATTGATGTGGCATCACTGTGCCTGAAAACGGGTAATGCAGTAATACTGCGCGGTGGAAAAGAGACCCACCATACCAATCAGGCTATGGTTAAAGTTATTCAGCAAGCGTTGGAACAAAGTGGTTTACCTGCTGCGGCAGTTCAGTCTATCAATAGACCAGATCGTGAGCTGGTAGCTGAATTACTGAAAATGGATCGTTATGTAGATATGTTGATCCCGCGCGGTGGTGCTGGATTACATAAACTGTGTCGTGAACAATCTACGATCCCAGTGATTACTGGAGGCATTGGTGTTTGCCACACTTATGTAGATGAGAATATCAATACTGAAAAAGCATTAGAAATCATCACTAATGCGAAAGTTCAACGACCAAGTGCCTGTAATTCATTGGAAACCCTGTTGGTGAATGAGAAAATTGCAGCTGGTTTCCTGCCAATTCTGAGCACCAAAATGAAGGAACAGGGAGTGACACTACATGCGAGTGCATCAGCAATGGTATTGTTGAAAGATGGCCCAGCGACTGTCGTCGAAGTAGTGGAAGGGGATTACTGTGATGAATGGTTATCGCTGGATATGAATGTGGAGATTGTCAGCGATATCGATCAGGCTATCGATCATATCCGTACTTATGGTACTGCTCATTCTGATGCAATTTTGACTGAATCTTTGCGGCAGGCTGATTATTTTGTGCGTCATGTGGATTCTGCTGCTGTCTATGTGAATGCAAGCACTCGCTTTACTGATGGCGGTCAGTTTGGTTTAGGGGCTGAAGTGGCTGTCAGTACTCAGAAATTGCACTCCAGAGGCCCAATGGGGCTTGATGCTCTGACAACATATAAATGGATTGGCTATGGCGATTATTTACCCCGCCGCTAATCAAATTCTATTTTAATTAGAATTCATTCAACTATGTTGAGTCACACTTAATTTAGGTGTGACTTTTTGTTTGATGAAAAAATCATTTACATTATTTACATTAGTGTAAACTTTTAGTTACTATACTTTATATTTAAGCTTAATTTTATATCACCTTCAGGAAAACAACGAAATGAAACAGACTCTATTTATCGTAGGCGCACGAGGTGCAGGGAAGACGACAATAGGTAAGTTGTTGGCTGAAGCATTGTCGTACAAGTTTATTGACACTGATGACAGTATTCAAACCTCCAGTAAAATGACTATCTCCGATCTTGTTGAAGAACATGGCTGGGAATATTTCAGAAGAGTGGAAAGCCAGATATTGAAAACGGTTAGCCAAAATGAATGTACTATTTCAACGGGAGGGGGAATGGTATTGTCATCGGAAAATCGCCATTATATGCAACAAAATGGTATCGTGATTTATTTACAAGCATCCGCAGAAGTTTTAATCAAACGATTATCCCTCAACCCAGAAAACTCACAGCGCCCTAGCCTGACAGGGAAATCTATCATTGAAGAAATCGAGGGCATATTGGTTGAAAGAGAGCCATTATACCGTGAGTGTGCTGATTTCATTGTAGATGCCAGTTTAGCGACAGAAAATATCGTATCCAATATTAAGGATTATATTTTAACGCGAGAAAATAAACTAATTTGATATATTAAGGTATTTAAAGTTTATTTTTTATAGTGTGGGGAAATCTTATATATCAGGCTGCTTATACAAATTATAGTATTATCCTACTCACTTTAATTTTATTTAATTATATTTGAGATATGGATATGCTCTTAAATTTTATTCGGTTACTTGTTCGTGTACTTTTTAGGGTCACGGTAGAAGGTGATGATAAGCAGCTTAAACACCCTAAATGTATTATTACACCCAATCATATTTCGTTTCTGGATGGTCTTCTCATTGGCTTATTTCTTCCGGTAAAGCCTGTATTTGCTATCTACTCTAATATTACGGCCAGTCACTTTCTCAAATTCATCAAACTTTATGCGGATGTTGTCCCTTTAGATCCGACTAATCCGATGGCAGTGAGGACTCTGGTTAAAGAAGTAGAGAAAGGACGTCCCATCGTGATTTTTCCAGAAGGGCGGATCACTGTAACCGGCTCTCTAATGAAAATCTATGATGGTGCCGCTTTCATCGCGGCTAAATCAGGCGCAAAGGTGGTTCCTATCCGTATTGATGGTGCGGAACAAACCATTTTTGGTCGATTGAAAGGAATTATGAAACTGCACTGGTTCCCGAAAATCTCTATCAAAATCTTACCGGCCGTTGATTTGCCAATGCCTGATGCTCTCGATGCAACAACACGTCGTCGTTTAGCCGGAGAACGTCTCCATGCCATTATGATGGATGTGAGAATGCAAACGCGCCCAAAGGAAACATTGTTTAGTGCTTATTTGGCCTCGCAGAAACGTTTTGGTCGTTTTAAACCATGTATCGAAGATGTGAATTTCAAAGAAGATAACTATCATTCATTGCTGAAAAAAATATTGGGTGTCAGCCGAATTTTAGAACGCTTTACGAAAGAAGGTGAGCGAGTTGGTTTGCTATTGCCGAATGCGACTGTAATGGCAGCAGCTATATATGGTGCCTCCTTGAAAAAACGTGTGCCTGCACTGCTGAACTATACGGCAGGAAGTAATGGAATTAAAAATGCCATGCAGGCAGCAACCATAAAAACTATTATGACATCTCGTCAATTTCTGGCGAAAGGACAATTAACCCATTTGCCAGAACAGGTGGCAGAAGCTAATTGGGTATACCTCGAGGATTTGAAAGATACAATTACTCGGGAAGATAAGCGTTGGATATTGTGGCACTTGATTTTCCCTTCCAAGGCTATCATGGTTTCGCAGAAACCGGACGATGATGCCCTGATCCTGTTTACATCAGGTTCAGAAGGAGCGCCTAAGGGGGTTGTTCACAGCCATACCAGTTTATTGGCAAATGTTGAACAGATAAAAACGATTGCTGATTTTACTCCACAAGATCGTTTCATGTCTTCCTTACCATTGTTCCATGCTTTTGGTTTGACGGTAGGTCTACTTACTCCATTAATGACGGGAAGCCGTGTATTTCTTTACCCAAGCCCACTGCATTATCGTGTAGTGCCTGAGCTGGTTTATGATCGCAACTGTACTGTGCTGTTCGGTACTTCGACTTTCTTGGGAAATTATGCCCACTTTGCACATCCTTATGATTTTGCACGTTTACGCTATGTAGTCGCTGGCGCAGAAAAATTATCAGAAAACACTAAACGCGTTTGGCAGGATAAATTTGGTATCCGTATTCTGGAAGGTTATGGTGTGACCGAATGTGCGCCTGTTGTAGCAATCAATGTCCCGATGGCGGCAAAAACGGGAACAGTCGGACGGATTTTACCGGGTATGGAAGCTCGTTTACTGCCTGTTCAGGGGATTGAGGAAGGTGGACGCTTGCAGCTGCGCGGGCCGAACATCATGAAAGGTTATTTACGTGTCGAAGCGCCTGAACGTCTGGAACCGCCCTCAGCGGAAGATGCGGAAGGAAATATCCAAACGGGCTGGTATGACACTGGAGATATTATCTCTATTGATGACGAGGGTTTTTGTACGATAAAAGGACGTGTGAAGCGTTTTGCCAAACTGGCGGGGGAAATAGTTTCTCTCGAAGCAGTGGAACATATTGCATCATGCATTTCCACTGATGCGTTGCATGCAGCAACGGCCAAAAGCGATAAAAGTAAAGGAGAAGCACTGGTATTGTTCACGACCGATGCGAATTTGCATAGAAATGCAATGCTGGAAGTTGCCCGTAAAATAGGTATGCCAGAGTTGTCGGTTCCACGCGATATTCGTTATGTGAAGCAATTGCCTTTGCTTGGCAGCGGTAAGCCGGATTTTCTCACTCTAAGAAAGATGGCTGAACAGGAGTAAGGAAATGAATGGCACTATAGAAGCACAACCGCTGTTGAATCGGGGAATGAAAGCTGTATTGTTGTCGCAATTTTTTTCTGCTTTTGCCGACAATGCACTGTTTTTTACTATCTTGGCTCAATTGAAGGCTGAGGCTTATCCTGGCTGGAGTTTACCGGCCTTACAAATTGTCTTTGTACTAACTTATATAATGCTAGCACCTTTTGTGGGGCAAATTGCTGATCGGTTTTCAAAAGGGCGCGTTATGCTCTTCTCCAATGGTATCAAATTGCTTGGTGCCATTAGTATCTGTATCGATATGAATCCGTTCCTAGGGTATACCTTAGTGGGTATTGGTGCCGCAGCTTATTCTCCTGCTAAATATGGGATCTTGGGAGAACTGACAGACGGAGGGCGTTTGGTAAAAGCCAATGGCATGATGGAAGCGTCAACCATAGCCGCTATCTTAATTGGCGCGGTCGCTGGTGGTTTCCTTTCTGACTTTAGTCTGATAATGGCATTGGGGCTTTGCGCTCTGCTGTATAGTGCGGCAGTTGTAGCCAATTTCTATATTCCTCGTTTGGCGGCCGCACGTCAGGGAAAAGGCTGGAATCCTAAAAAGATGCTGGTGGACTTTATGGAGGTCTGTGTCTCGCTTTGGCGTAATCAAGAAACACGGTTTTCACTGGTTGGAACCAGCTTATTTTGGGGAGCAGGTGTCACACTGCGACTGCTTCTGATTGCTTGGGTTCCTGTTGTACTGGGAGTTGAAGGAAATACAACACCTACATTGATGAATGCGGTGGTTGCGATTGGTATCATTCTCGGTGCGGGAGCCGCTGCGCGGCTGATTACGTTGAAGACTGTCCGCCGCTGTATGCCTGCGGGTATTTTAATTGGCTTCATGATTATTCTTTTTGTCACACAGCAATCAATATGGCTTTCTTATCTAATTTTGGTTGTCCTCGGTGTATTTGGTGGACTTTTTGTCGTTCCACTAAATGCGTTATTGCAGGAACATGGAAAACATACCATGGGCGCGGGTAAAGCTGTTGCTGTGCAAAATCTTGGTGAAAATAGTGCCATGTTGGTTATGCTGGGGTTGTATCTGGTTTCCATGTGGTTTGGGGCATCGGTCGTTGCTGTTGGCATTGGCTTCGGTATCTCGCTCTCTTTGGCAATAGGCGGATTATGGATTTGGGATATGCTTCGGAAAAATTAATTTCTTATAGAGTTGAAGGCTTGTTATGGGTGAAAAAATCCTGAATCAGCTTAGTATTGAACTGAGTGATAAATTAAAACAGAAGAAACTATCTATAACCTGTGCAGAATCCTGCACAGGAGGCTGGATTGCCAAAGTGATCACAGATATTGCGGGAAGTTCAGCCTATTTTAATCGTGGATTCGTGACATACAGTAATGATGCCAAGTATGAAATGTTAGGGGTTTCACTGGACTCATTGGCACAATTTGGGGCAGTAAGTGAACAAGTTGTAAAAGAGATGGCTACGGGGGCGTTAAAAGTTGCCAAAGCGGATTTTGCTATTGCTGTCAGTGGCATTGCCGGACCAGACGGAGGCAGTGAAGAAAAACCGACTGGCACGGTTTGGTTTGGGTTTGCCTTCTATGTTAATGAGAATATACAGGTTTTGACATATCGTCAGCATTTTGCGGGTGATCGCAAAGCCGTGCGTTTGCAGGCTGTTATTTTTTCTTTAAAAAAATTGCTGACAGAAATCACAAAAAATTAGCTTGATGCTGTATGATTATACAGTATAATCATACAGCACTTTGGTATCAGAAACAGTTTATCAGCAGTGGGGCAGCCCCTTCATTGCTTGCGAAGGAGTAAACATGGCTAACGATGAAAACAAACAAAAAGCACTAGCAGCAGCATTGGGTCAGATTGAGAAACAATTTGGTAAAGGTTCCATTATGCGTTTGGGTGAAAATCGCTCAATGGATGTTGAAACCATCTCTACCGGTTCTCTGTCACTGGATATTGCGTTAGGCGCAGGTGGCCTGCCAATGGGTCGTATCGTTGAGATATACGGGCCTGAGTCTTCCGGGAAGACGACACTGACATTGCAAGTGATTGCAGCTGCTCAGCGTGAAGGCCGGACGTGTGCTTTTATTGATGCCGAACATGCCCTTGATCCAGTTTATGCCAAAAAGCTGGGTGTAGATATTGATAATCTGTTGTGTTCTCAGCCTGATACAGGTGAGCAGGCATTGGAAATTTGTGATGCTTTATCACGTTCCGGTGCGGTTGATGTCATCATTGTTGACTCTGTTGCGGCATTGACACCAAAAGCAGAGATTGAAGGTGAAATCGGTGATTCTCATATGGGGCTGGCAGCACGTATGATGAGTCAGGCTATGCGTAAGCTGGCGGGTAATTTGAAAAACTCGAATACCCTGTTGATTTTTATCAATCAGATCCGTATGAAAATAGGTGTGATGTTTGGTAACCCTGAAACTACGACTGGTGGTAATGCACTGAAATTCTACGCATCTGTTCGCTTGGATATTCGTCGTACTGGCTCCGTGAAAAATGGCGATGAGGTTGTTGGTAGCGAAACCCGTGTGAAAGTGGTCAAAAACAAAGTTGCAGCACCATTTAAACAGGCTGAATTCCAAATCCTTTATGGCGAAGGTATCAACACTCTCGGCGAGTTGATCGACCTCGGTGTTAAACACAAGATGGTGGAAAAAGCGGGTGCATGGTATAGCTATAACGGTGATAAAATTGGGCAAGGTAAAGCTAATGCCACTATTTATCTGAAAGAGCATCCAGAAGCTGCGGCTGAGTTGAACAAAAAACTTCGTGATCTGTTGTTGCATAATACAGGAGATTTCAGCAGTGCAGCTTCAGACTATGTGACAGATTACGAAGATAATGCTGAAGAAGTGAAAAACGAAGAATTCTAATTTCTTCTCAATCGTAATTTTGTTTTTTAAAACCACATCTATATCGGGTGTGGTTTTTGTTTTTAATGAGGAAATAAACATTCTTGAAATAGGCGTATCGAAACTGGCTTAACGAACAGACTTTCAGAAAATGCCCAGACGAATTACAATGCTGAAAAGCGAATGGATTTATATGGGATTTTACTTCTTACGGAAGACACTCTATCTTAACCCTATTTTAATTTATTCGTGAGTTGAAATGGTAATGCGTTATACCATCTCAACCATTCACACATCTGTTTTTCAGCTTGATTTCGGGACAATTATGAGCAAAAGCACCGCTGAGATCCGTCAAGCGTTTCTTGACTTTTTTCATACTAAAGGCCACCAAGTAGTACCGAGTAGTTCGCTGGTGCCAAACAATGATCCAACATTGTTGTTCACCAATGCAGGGATGAACCAGTTCAAAGATGTATTTCTAGGATTGGATAAAAGGCCTTATTCTAGAGCAACAACGTCTCAGCGCTGTGTTCGTGCTGGCGGTAAGCATAACGATTTAGAAAATGTGGGTTATACAGCCCGTCATCACACTTTCTTCGAAATGTTGGGTAACTTCAGTTTCGGTGACTATTTTAAACAAGATGCAATCAAATACGCATGGGAACTGTTGACCAGCGAAAAATGGTTTAATCTGCCAAAAGAAAAACTGTGGGTTACTGTCTATGAGACAGACGATGAAGCCTATGATATTTGGCATAAAGAAGTCGGTGTTCCAGCAGAAAGAATTATTCGTATTGGCGATAATAAAGGTGCCTCTTATGCGTCAGATAACTTCTGGCAAATGGGTGATACCGGTCCTTGTGGACCTTGCACCGAAATTTTTTATGATCACGGTGAACATATTTGGGGTGGCCCTCCAGGAAGTCCAGAAGAAGACGGTGACAGATATATTGAAATTTGGAACATCGTTTTCATGCAATTCAACCGTCATGCTGATGGTATGATGGAACCGCTGCCAAAACCTTCAGTTGATACTGGAATGGGACTGGAGCGCATCGCAGCAGTTTTGCAACACGTCAACTCCAACTACGAGATTGACCTATTTCAACGTTTAATTGCTTCGGTTGCAGAAGTAACAGAATCGACAGATTTTACCAATAAATCTCTGCGTGTTGTTGCAGACCATATCCGTGCATGTGCATTCTTAATTTGTGATGGTGTCATTCCATCCAATGAAAACCGTGGATATGTACTTCGCCGCATCATTCGCCGTGCAGTTCGCCATGGTAACATGCTGGGAGCAAAAGAAGCTTTCTTCTATAAACTCGTTGCACCATTAATCAATATCATGGATGCAGCTGGTGAGGAGCTAAAACAACAGCAGGCTTTGGTTGAGCAGGTATTGAAAACAGAAGAAGAACAATTCGCCCGTACTTTAGAACGAGGTTTGCAGCTTCTGGATGACGAGTTGTCTAAATTATCTGGTGATATTCTCGACGGTGAAGCCGCTTTCCGTTTGTATGACACTTATGGATTCCCTGTTGACCTTACTGCGGATGTTTGCCGTGAGCGTAACATCAAAGTGGATGAGGCTGGTTTTGATTTGGCTATGGAAAACCAGCGCCGCCGTGCTCGTGAATCCAGCGGTTTTGGTACAGATTACAATGGATTAATCAAAGTCGACGGCCAAAGTGATTTTTGTGGTTATGAACATAATTCTCAGCAGGCTGTTGTTATTGCCATCTTCCGTAATGGTGAGTCTGTTGAACAAATTCATGCAGGTGAAGAAGCGATCGTTATACTTGATAAAACGGCTTTCTATGCTGAATCTGGTGGACAGATTGGTGATACGGGTAATTTATTGAATGGCAATGGTGTATTTGAAGTCCTCGATACACAGAAATATGCTCAGGCAATTGGTCATGTTGGTAAATTGATAAGTGGCACTTTAAGCGTTAATCATACTGTTAATGCTGAAATTGATGTGGTACGTAGAGGTGAGATCCGTTTGAACCACTCTGCGACTCATTTATTACATTCAGCATTACGGCAAATTTTGGGAGAGCATGTTGCCCAGAAAGGTTCTTTGGTTAATGATAAGTACTTGCGTTTTGACTTCTCTCATTTTGAAGCAATGCAACCAGAACAGATCCGTCAGGTAGAAAACTTGGTGAATGAAGAAATTCGCAAAAACTCACCAATTGTTACAGACCTAATGGAACTGGAAGAAGCAAAGTCTAAAGGTGCCATGGCGTTGTTTGGTGAGAAGTATGATGAGAAAGTACGAGTACTGAGCATGGGCAGTTTTTCTACCGAGCTATGTGGTGGTACTCATGCGAGCCGTACTGGTGATATTGGGTTATTCCGTATATCCAGTGAGTCAGGTACAGCTGCAGGAATTCGGCGCATCGAAGCTACTACAGGGCAAACCTCGTTGAATACAATCTATCAGCAAACTGATTTACTGCAAGATATTGCTCATTTAGTGAAAAGTGATATCAGCAGCCTGAATGATAAAGTGAAAACGACACTAGACAGAACGAAACAGTTGGAAAAAGAGTTGCAACAATTGAAATCTCAGCAGGCAGCTCAGGAAAGTTCTTCTCTAGCAAATCAGGCTAAAGAAATTCAAGGTGTTCGTTTGTTGGTAACGCAGTTAGGTGATGTTGAGCCGAAAATGCTCAGGACGATGGTTGATGATCTGAAAAACCAATTAGGATCAGCAATTATTGTGCTTTCTACAGTGACTGGTGATAAAGTCAGCCTAATTGTTGGTATAACAAAGGATTTGACTGCTAGAATAAAAGCAGGTGATTTAATCTCTTTTGTTGCCCAACAAGTTGGGGGTAAAGGAGGAGGGCGTCCTGATCTGGCACAGGCTGGTGGAACGGATGTAGTTGCTCTACCTTCAGCATTGGCTAGTATAGAAGAGTGGGTAGCACTGCGGTTATAGTTGGTATTGCCGTGACAGCAGCGGCATTGTGAAAGAATTTTTTATGATGCCGGATGTTTTTTGTTGTGAAATTGTTGAAATGTTGGGCACATACTTATATTTTAGCTATCCTATAGATATAGGAAATGTGTTCAAAACTGCTTATACTTTAAGTAGATATCATTGCTTTACGTTTTCACGGTGTTTGATGGATAATAGCGGGGAAACCTAGAGACCCGACTCTTTTAAATTTTCAAGGAGCAAAGAATGCTTATTCTGACTCGTCGAGTTGGTGAAACACTCATGATAGGCGATGAGGTAACAGTCACAGTACTGGGAGTTAAAGGCAACCAAGTTCGCATTGGTGTAAATGCACCCAAGGAAGTTTCTGTTCACCGTGAAGAAATTTATCAACGGATCCAGGCAGAGAAATCTCAGCCTACAACTTTTTAATTCAAGAATGGCGTCCATGCTTTTTTAAGACTTGGGCGCTACTCTACCTTTATTTCCCTTCCCTTCCTTTCTTATGAACCTAGCTGTTATATCCTTCTTGTTAGTCTAATTCTATTCTCTCACGCCTTTTTATTTTCTATCTGTCGAAAAGACATTGTTCATGAGGCTATAGCGATGAATAATTATCTTCATAAATTTTAACGGCGATTAGATGATTTCACTGTTGATAAAACAGCCCCTTAGATGTTAATCCAAGCATTTTGCGTGCTAAGTGTTCAAACGGAAAAAAGTTGCGAAAAATTGTTTGACTTATCAGGCAGGAAAAGTAATATGTGCGCCATCGCAGCGACGAAGAGCTTAGAGAAAAGCTTCTGAGTAAGATTCAGAAGTAAAGCTTCAAAAGCTAAGAAGTTAAAACTTCCGAGTTGTAATTTTTTAAAGCGAATATTTTTAGAAATATGGTGAGGTGGCCGAGAGGCTGAAGGCGCTCCCCTGCTAAGGGAGTATGTGGTTAAGAGCTGCATCGAGGGTTCGAATCCCTCCCTCACCGCCATTATTTATAAGCAATGCATCCGTAGCTCAGCTGGATAGAGTACTCGGCTACGAACCGAGCGGTCGGAGGTTCGAATCCTCCCGGATGCACCATTTTAAATACCGCGATTTTTAGATGTCTTAATTCTGTCAAGTCAGGCAATTATCAACGTCTGAACAGAAATAGTAAACCGACAATGCATCCGTAGCTCAGCTGGATAGAGTACTCGGCTACGAACCGAGCGGTCGGAGGTTCGAATCCTCCCGGATGCACCATATTCAATATTGTGATTTTATCACGATATTTACATTTTGAAGAAAGACAGCAATAGTGTCTGAACAGAAATAGAAAACTGATAATGCATCCGTAGCTCAGCTGGATAGAGTACTCGGCTACGAACCGAGCGGTCGGAGGTTCGAATCCTCCCGGATGCACCATTTTAAACCCTTGCCTTATTAAGGCAGGGGTTTTTTGTTTTTACTCTCTTTCCAACCATAATATTTTCTCATTATTTCTCTTGTTTGAAATTTAATCGGTGGTATGGCGCTACCTATATGTAATCAGCGACAATTTGGTCTGTTTAATATAAAGTAAACTCTTAGTAATAATCTTTTAAAACTCCACGGGAGGTCAAATTGATCCCGGACGTATCAAAAGCATTGTCATGGTTAGAGGCAAACCCTACCGTATTAGATGGGATTTGTCGCGGTATTGAACGTGAAACATTGCGTGTTACTCCAGATGGTCATTTAGCTAGCACGAAGCATCCAGAATCACTTGGCGCTTCTTTAACGCATAAATGGATTACAACTGATTTTGCTGAATCTCTATTGGAGTTTATTACCCCTGTTGATAACAATATAGATAGAACCATTGATTTTCTTAAAGATTTGCATCGTTATACTGCGCGGAATCTGGATAATGAAAAAATGTGGCCTCTGAGTATGCCATGTTTTATTGACAGAGAAGAGAATATCATTCTAGCACAATATGGTACGTCTAATATAGGCCGTTTTAAGACCTTGTATCGTGAGGGATTAAAGAATCGTTACGGCGCATTAATGCAGACGATTTCCGGTGTACATTATAACTTTTCTCTGCCGATAAGTTTTTGGCAGGCTCGGTTAGGTGTTAAAGACGTAGAAACTGGAAAAGAACAGATTTCGGATGGTTATCTTCGCTTGATCCGAAATTATTACCGCTTTGGATGGGTAATTCCTTATTTATTTGGTGCATCACCAGCGATTTGTCCCTCTTTCCTGCGCGGACGAAACACCACATTATCCTTTGAAGAAACGGAAAAAGGAACTTGTTATCTACCTTACGCGACTTCATTAAGGATGAGTGACTTAGGATATACTAACAAATCACAAAGTGATCTGAATATTACCTTTAATCATCTCCATACATATGTAGAGGGCCTGAAGAAAGCGATTCATAAACCGTCAGCAGAATTTGCGGCAATTGGTATCAAAAAAGAGGGTAACTATTTACAGCTCAATACTAATGTCCTCCAGATTGAAAATGAATTATATGCACCTATACGGCCCAAACGTGTTACTAAAGAGGGAGAGTCGCCTTCAGATGCCTTGCTGAGAGGTGGTATAGAGTACATTGAAGTTCGTTCTCTGGATATCAACCCGTTCAGTGCAATTGGTGTGAATGAAACTCAGATTCGTTTTCTTGACTTGTTTTTGATATGGTGTGCTTTAGCTGATGCTCCTGAAATGGGAAATAAGGAGCTTGATTGCTGCCGTCAAAACTGGAGTAAGGTTATTTTGGAAGGGCGTAAACCAGGGCTGAGTATTGGCATTGGTTACGATATTGAACAACAGCCCCTTAAAATTGTGGGACAGAAGTTATTCAGGGACTTAGAAAGAGTTGCTGAAGTCCTGGATACCTGCTCAGGAACGCAGTATCAATCAGTCTGCAAAGAACTGGTGACTATGCTCGAAGATCCATCACTGACATTTTCAGGCCGTGTACTGGATAAAATGAAAGCTCAAGGAATCGTAGGTTTTGGGTTGGAGTTAGCAAACGGGTATCATCAGGAATTGATTGAAGAACCTTATTCAATTTTGAATGAAGACAGTTTCTCCATTCAGCGTGATGCTTCTGTATCGCTTCAACACCGTATTGAACAGCAAGACAGTATGAGTTTCGAAGACTATCTAAAACTTCATGCTGGGTGTTAAAAAAAGAAAATGGCCACCACTGGTGGCCGAATAAAGTATCTTAGAGAATAGGGATGATAACAATTTGCGCGTCTTCATATATTATGACCAGCCGCAAATGAAAAGGTTTCATTTATCTGGAAAAACTTTTGTAAAAAATCTGATGCCTAAGGAGGTAGAGTAATGCCTTTATTGGATAGTTTTACAGTTGACCATACTCGCATGTCTGCACCTGCTGTTAGGGTTGCCAAGACAATGCAAACACCTAATGGTGATATCATCACGGTATTTGATTTACGTTTTTGTGTTCCCAATGAAGCAGTGATGCCAGAAAAAGGTATTCACACACTTGAGCACTTGTTTGCGGGTTTTATGCGCAATCATTTGAATGGTGATGGTGTTGATATTATCGATATTTCTCCAATGGGATGCCGTACTGGTTTTTATATGAGTTTGATAGGTGCCCCAGATGAACAGAGAGTCGCTGAAGCTTGGAAAGCTGCAATGGCTGATGTACTGAAAGTTCAAGATCAGAGCAAGATACCTGAATTGAACATTTATCAGTGTGGCACTTATGAAATGCACTCATTAAAAGAAGCTCAAGATATTGCTCAGAATATTCTTGATGCTGGTGTTCGTGTCAATCATAACGATGAATTAGCATTACCTGAAGAAAAGCTCGTGGAGTTACAGGTATAGGCTATTTGTAAAGGGAAAACCTAGCTTATATTGTCCACTGGCCTATATTTTCCAGAGGGCTTGTTTTGCTGGCCCTCTATTATTCACTTTATTTTATGTTTTTATTTATCGGTGTGACACGAACCTGCTTGATAACATTGTCATGTACCGCAAGAACCTCAAAGTTATATTCATTAATCTGCACCTGAACGTGCAATTCGGGAATTTCACCTAATTCTTCCAGAATCATTCCATTCATTGTTCTTGGGCCATCCTCAGGAAGTGCCCAGCTAAATGCTTTATTTAATTCGCGAATATTGGCTGTGCCATCAACCAGAACGGTTCCGTCACTTTGAGGAAGAACTTCTTCTGCCAGAGTGGGAGACATGGATGTAGTAAAGTCACCGACAATTTCTTCCAAAATATCTTCGACAGTCACTAGCCCTTGAATATCGCCATATTCGTCAACAATCAAGCCAACTTTTTGCTTGTTGCGCTGGAAGTTGACTAGTTGAATATTTAACAGGGTGCTGACAGGGATAAAGTAGATTTTATCTGCTGCTTTGATCAAATTTCTTTTCGTGAACTCTTTTTTCTCCGTCATCATTCGATAGGCTTCTCGAACTCGCAGCATACCAATCGCATCGTCCAGAGAGTCACGGTAAAGTACGATTCGTCCATGTGGAGAATGCGTTAACTGCCGGATAACGGATTTCCAATCAGAGTTGATATCAATGCCGACAATTTCATTACGAGGTACCATAATGTCGCCAATAGTCACTTTCTCAAGATCCAATATTGAGATCAGCATATCCTGATTACGGCGTGATAGATTGGTATTTGATTCATTTACTATTGTGCGCAATTCATCTTTACTAACAGCATCATTGCGAATATTTGACGTCTTGATGCCCAGACACCTCATCAGCAGTAAACTGATCCTGTTAAATGCCCATACAAGAGGTAACATGATTTTTTCTAGTGGACGGAGCAGAAAACTACTGGGAAATGCCACTCTTTCTGGATAAAGTGCTGCAATAGTTTTTGGCATCACCTCAGAGAAGATGAGAATCACGAAAGTGAGTATACCTGTTGCAATAGCAACACCTACATCCCCATAAAGGCGCATACCGACAATAGTAGCGAGAGAAGAGGCCAAAATATTGATGAGATTGTTGCCAATAAGGATAAGACTGATAAGCCGGTCTGGATGACGGAGCAAAGACTCTACTCTTCGTGCAGGGGTGCTTCCTTGTTTAGCTAAATGACGTAAGCGATAGCGATTGATGGTCATCATGCTAGTTTCTGAGGCAGAGAAATAAGCCGAAACGATAACCATGACAACAAGAATGATAATTAATGTGCCTGTTGAGACGTGCTCCAAAACAGAATTCCTTCCTAATATTTATACGAACTGGATACAGAGATCTTTTAACTGCTTAATAAACCAATATTTCCTGCAATAGTCGGCTACCAAAAAACGCGAGTGTCAAAATAAACGCACCAATCAGATTAAACCAAATAACTCGCTTACCGCGCCATCCTTCATGATAGTGTCCCCAAAGTAAAATAACGTAGACGAACCATGCAATGATAGACAAAATGGATTTATGGATATTTTCTTTATTAAAAATATCATCCATATACATGATGCCGGTGCATAACGTCAATGTTAGTAAAATTACACCAACTTGGGTAATGTGGAACATTTTGCGTTCAATAACCATTAGCGGAGGCATGCCAGACGTAAAGGTGAGCTTTTTCTTTTTAAGCCGATAATCTAACCAGCCAAGTTGTAACGCATAAAGGGCTGCAATGAGCAAGGTGGCGTATCCAAGTAATGCCAGCCCGATGTGAATAAATAGTTCGATACTGCCTTCAAGGTGCGTAATAAATTCTCCCGGCATCAGACTAGTCAGTATCAAATTTATCATGGCAAAGCTGTAAACTATTGGCAATAAAAACCATGCTCGGCCGCAGAATGCTACGATTGTCATAATAATGGACATCAGCAAACTAACAATTGAACCTAAATTCAATAGGGTCAGATTCTGACCACTGCTGACATAAAACACTTGGTATTTCAAGGCAATAGAATGATTAAATAATGCTAGCATTGCGAAAAAAAGAGCCAGTTTTTGATAACTGTTTTGTTGGCGCAATAAACCTGGCACGATGAGCATCAGGCTAATGAGATAGGTAAGTAAAGCAATAATTGAAAATACCAGCATAACGTTTATCGTTTTCGCAATAATAATATTTACCCTCCATCTTTCAAACCGTAGCTTTTTGAAATCTATTGGGTGTGGATTGGACTTAAAATTTAAGTATACCGCTAGCTGGGGTAGCCTCCAACCGTTGTTAATGATACTTGGGAATCTCTTTGCAGTGATCACGTGATCATCGTGTTATAATTCGTAAAATTTGCCTTACAGGTAGACCCACTTGTAGATATCTGAGCTGAGACAATGTTTGATAATTTAACTGACAGACTATCGCGCACACTGCGCAATATCAGCGGCCGAGGAAGGCTGACTGAAGATAATATTAAAGATACGCTGCGCGAAGTTCGTATGGCTTTGCTCGAAGCGGATGTTGCATTGCCTGTCGTGCGTGATTTCATTTCACGAATCAAAGAGAGTGCAGTAGGGCATGAAGTTAACAAAAGTCTGACGCCTGGACAGGAATTCGTCAAAATAGTTCAGAATGAACTGGTGACGGCGATGGGGGAAGTTAACAGTGAGTTAAACCTTTCTGCACAGCCTCCTGCTGTTGTTCTGATGGCCGGTTTACAAGGTGCCGGTAAAACAACCAGTGTTGCCAAATTAGGTAAGCTTCTAAAAGAAAAAAATAAGAAAAAAGTATTGGTCGTCTCTGCTGATGTTTACCGTCCTGCGGCAATCAAACAACTTGAAACACTGTCTGAAACGGTTGGAATTAATTTCTTTCCTTCAGATCTGCAAGAGAAGCCAGTTGATATTGTCAACAAGGCAATTCAGCACGCCAAACTGAAATTCTATGATGTGTTGTTAGTCGATACCGCAGGTCGTCTGCATGTCGATGAAGCCATGATGGATGAAATTAAAGCGGTTCATGCAGCTATCAATCCTGTTGAAACCCTGTTTGTTGTTGATGCAATGACAGGTCAAGATGCTGCAAATACGGCAAAAGCATTTAATGAAGCATTGCCATTAACTGGGGTTGTCCTAACTAAAGTTGATGGAGATGCGCGTGGCGGTGCTGCGCTTTCCATCCGACATATTACTGGCAAGCCAATTAAATTCCTCGGTGTTGGTGAAAAAACAGATGCGTTGGAACCTTTTTATCCTGATCGCATCGCATCCCGCATTCTCGGTATGGGAGACATGCTTTCACTAATTGAGGAAATTGAAAGTAAGGTTGACCGCACTCAAGCGGAAAAATTGGCATCAAAACTGAAAAAAGGCGATGGCTTTGATTTAAGTGATTTTCTGGAACAGCTCAAACAAATGCGTAACATGGGTGGAATGACCAGCATGTTGAGCAAAATGCCTGGAATGTCACAGGTTCCTGATGCCGTCAAATCTCAAATGGATGATAAAGTCCTAGTTAAAATGGAAGCAATTATTAATTCCATGACTCGCAAAGAGCGAGAAAAGCCAGAAATTATCAAAGGTTCCCGTAAGCGTCGTATTGCTACGGGGTCTGGTACGCAAGTGCAGGATGTTAACCGTTTATTGAAACAGTTTGATGAAATGCAGCGCATGATGAAAAAAATGAAGAAAGGTGGCTTGGCGAAAATGATGCGGGGCATGAAAGGCATGCTGCCACTCGGATTTATGGGTCGATAATCGATAAAGTTGCGAAAGAAAATGTTCTTTGGATTGCTTTTTGCGCCAAAGTGAGTAAAATTTTCGGGCTTTTAAATGGACAGCCGGACTCCATTCCCCGATGAAGTCTGGTTGTTTTGCTAACTAATGAGGATGTTATGGTAACAATTCGTTTAGCTCGTGGCGGCGCAAAAAAGCGTCCGTTTTATCAAGTAGTAGTGACCGATAGCCGCAGTGCGCGTGACGGTCGTTTTATTGAGCGTGTTGGTTTCTTCAACCCAATCGCTTCAGGAAATGCAGAAGCCCTGCGTTTAGATCTAGACCGTATCGAACATTGGGTTGGTCTGGGTGCATCTATGTCTGATCGTGTTGCTGCACTGATCAAAGACGCTAAGAAAGCAGCTTAATCTGTCACGGTGGTAACAATGAGCAAACAATCTGGCCTAAAGCACCCTGTTGAGCCAATTGTATTGGGGAAATTAGGATCGGCATATGGCATTCGTGGTTGGCTCAGAGTTTTTTCTTCCACCGAACACACCGAAGACATTTTTGAATATCAGCCGTGGTTTATTCAACGTTCTGGCCAGTGGCAGCACGTTGAGCTAGAGGCGTGGAAATATCACAACCAAGATATTATCGTCAAAATCAAAGATATTGACGATCGGGATGCGGCAAATTTATTCACCAATTGTGAGATTATTGTGAATTCTAGCCAATTGCCAGAGCTGGAAGCAGGAGATTATTACTGGAAAGACCTTATTGGTTGCCAAGTGATAAATACTGCGGGTTATGACCTTGGAACCATCAGTGACATGATGGAAACAGGTTCTAACGATGTGATGGTAATAAAAGCAAATCTGAAAGATGCATTCGGTATCAAGGAGCGGTTAGTTCCGTTTCTTGATGGGCAGGTTATCAAGAAAGTCGATCTCGCTACCAAATCTATTGAGGTAGATTGGGATCCTGGTTTCTAATCTCCGGTAAAAACGGTTTAAATGAGTGGGACGCAGTATGTGGATTGGGGTTATTAGCCTGTTTCCTGAAATGTTCCGCGCAATAACCGATTACGGGGTAACTGGTCGGGCAGTCAAGAATGGCCTGTTGAGTATCGAGTGCTGGAGTCCAAGGGATTTTACCTACGACCGGCATCGTACTGTTGATGATCGTCCTTACGGCGGTGGTCCAGGCATGCTGATGATGGTGCAACCGTTAAGGGAAGCCATTCATGCAGCCAAAGTTTCGGCAGGTACCGGCGCAAAGGTGATTTATCTTTCACCTCAGGGACGCAAACTCGATCAACAAGGAGTTTGTGAACTGGCAACAAATGAGAAATTAATTCTGGTTTGCGGCCGTTATGAAGGTATTGATGAGCGTGTAATCCAAACCGAAATTGACGAAGAATGGTCTATTGGTGATTACGTTCTTAGCGGGGGAGAACTTCCTGCAATGACAATGATTGACTCGATTTCTCGGTTTATTCCAGGAGTATTAGGGCGTCAAGCGTCGGCAGAAGAAGACTCATTTGCTGATGGATTATTGGATTGTCCGCACTATACTCGCCCTGAAGTATTGGATGGAATGGAAGTTCCCCCTGTGTTGTTATCGGGAAACCACGCCGAAATAAATCGCTGGCGGATGAAACAATCACTTGGCCGAACTTGGTTACGAAGGCCCGAACTTCTAGAAAGCCTAGCTCTGACTGACGAGCAAAGGATGTTGCTATTTGAATTCCAACAGGAATATCAAGAGTAAGCAACAAATTAATCCAGATATGTCCTGTAAAGGAATGTCTTTGATATATCAGTTTACCTAGGGTAAGAGAGTTATTATGAGCAACATTATTAAACAACTTGAACAAGAGCAGATGAAGCAAGACGTACCATCATTCCGTCCGGGTGACACCGTGGAAGTTAAGGTATGGGTCGTTGAAGGTTCTAAAAAGCGTCTGCAGACATTCGAGGGCGTGGTTATTGCGATTCGTAACCGCGGTCTGCACTCTGCATTCACTGTTCGTAAGATTTCTAACGGCGAAGGTGTTGAGCGTGTATTCCAGACTCACTCCCCAGTCGTAGACAGCATCAACGTTAAACGTCGTGGTGCTGTTCGCAGAGCTAAACTGTACTACCTGCGTGAGCGTTCTGGTAAGGCAGCTCGTATTAAAGAGCGTCTGAACGCGAAATAATACGCTTTCGCTACATCCGAAAGTTATCGTTAAAGGCCAGCACATTTGCTGGCCTTTTTTACATTTTTAAATAACCTACCAATAAATAACCCGCCATATAGAGTCTCTAATATAGGAATTAATTCAATGAACGGGCTATATTAACATTCAGATTTTTAGCTCTAATTTAGCATTACATGAATGTGCTAACTAAAACGTATCCTACCGTGCATGAACCACTGACACTAATCAATCCAGGTATAATAAAACTATGGTTGATAATGAATTTCCCAATTTTTGTTGTACCTGAACGGTCAAAACCGATACAAGCCAGATCGCTTGGGTAAGTAGGCAAAACAAAATAACCATAGGCAGCTGGAAAGAATGCAATCAGCAGTTTGGGATCCACACCAAGTTGTAATCCCATTGGCGCTATGGCTGTTAAAGCTGCTGCCTGACTGTTAACCAATTTTGAAACTAAGAACAGCACTAGAGCGTAGGTCCATGGTTGAGTTTGGACAACATCCTCCAAGACCAGTTTTAATTCCCCTAGATGTGAATGGAAGAAAGTATCACTCATCCACGCTACGCCAAAGACAGAAAAGATCGCAACCATGCCAGCTTTGAATACTGCACTATTAGCGATTTCATTAGCCTTGACTTTGCACACCATCAACATGATGGCTCCTGCAATTAACATCATCATCTGGATCACCAGATTCATAGAGAGAGGCTTTAAAGCCCCTTTTACTTCAAAAGCTGGACGTAAATTAGTAAAGGCACCAAATAAGACTACAACTGCAATTGCAGCAAAGAAAATCCAGGTGGCCCAATAAGCCTGTTTAGGAAATACCTGATCTAATAATGTTTCTGAACTACCATAAATAAACTCACGTTGTTTTGGATCTTTGAGTTTTTCTTGGAACTCTTCATCTTTATCAAGATCTTTCCCACGATGCAAACTCCATAATGCAGAAAGAATTACCCCTGTGAGTGATGAAGGTATTGAAACCGCCAATATTTCCAAGATCCCGTAAGATTGCCCAATCCCATGGCTGGCAGCAATAATTGACACCAAAGAAACAACGGCAACGGAAACGGGTGAAGCGGTAATTGCTATTTGAGAAGCAACAGAAGCAACTGCCATTGGGCGTTCAGGGCGAATTCCTTTTTTCAGAGCGATATCACCAATGATTGGGAACATGGTATAAACCACATGCCCTGTACCACAAAGAAAAGTTAGAGTCCAAGTTGTCAATGGTGCCAAAATAGTGATGTGTTGTGGATGACGACGCAGAAGACGTTCTGCAAACTGCATCATGATATTGAGTCCCCCTGCGGTTTGCAGTACAGATGCACAACCGATTACAGCAAGAATGGTGAGCATCACATCAACAGGGGGCTTGCCGGGTTCCAAGTCAAAAATAAATGTCAGTATAAAAAGCCCAATACCACTGATCAGCCCTAATCCCATTCCTGCATAACGCGTACCTATCAATAAGCATATAATTATTATGGCAAATTGTAGCGTTATCATATCTGTCCTTAATGAATGATTTAAAAATAAACAAAAGCTGTAATGCAGGCTTTAAAAACTGCATCACTTATACCTGTCATCGTTCAAATTGCAGCTAACAAATCTGCAATTTGAAACCTATTAGATATATCTATCCTCTATAAACATTATTTTATAGTTTCATAGAAATACTAAGAGAATACATATTAATATTATTTAAATCTGAGTATAAAAACGGGATTGAGATCTTGTTTTTACTATATGATTTTAAAAAGAAATTTATATTGACTATAAATAATATTTAGATGGTAAATAAAATATTTATATTGTGAATGAAATTGTAAAAATCAACTTACAAAAATTTAACTTGAAAATTTATTTATATATTCATTAGTAAAATTAAACAATAATTAATTGTTTCAGAACGTACGGTATCAAAAATACAAATCTTTTATGTAAACAAAAGTTTACGATAAGCGAAATTAATTTACATATTTGGATTGTATTCTTTACGATGCGTGGTATGTTATCCAGCAGACACTCAAAAAACATAATATAGATATAACAAGGCAGGTAGAGAAATGATCATGCAAAAAGATGCTCTTAATAACGTTCATATTCTTGATGAACAGGTTCTTATCACTCCAGAAGAACTGAAACAGAAATACCCATTGAGTAGCAACGACCTGCATGCCATCACGAATGCGCGTAATACTATTGCGGATGTTATTCAACATCGTGATCCTCGTTTACTAGTGGTATGTGGCCCATGTTCAATTCACGATGTGGATGCTGCTCTTGATTATGCCCGTCGTTTGAAAACGCTCTCTGCTGAATTGAGTGATTGTCTGTATATTGTTATGCGTGTCTATTTTGAAAAACCTCGTACAACGGTTGGCTGGAAAGGTTTAATAAGTGATCCCTATATGGATGGTTCATTTGATATGGATGCCGGGTTACATATTGCCCGCCGTCTGTTATTAAACTTGGTCGAAATGGGATTGCCGTTGGCCAATGAAGCGCTGGATCCTAACAATCCGCAGTATTTAGGTGACTTATTCAGTTGGTCAGCGATTGGTGCGAGAACGACAGAGTCACAAACCCACCGGGAAATGGCATCGGGATTGTCTGTATCAGTTGGGTTTAAAAATGGTACTGACGGGAATTTGAACACGGCGATTAACGCGATGAAAGCAGCCTCAATGCCTCATCGTTTTATGGGCATCAATCAATCTGGTCAGGTCTGTTTGTTGCAAACTCAGGGTAATCCTAATGGGCATGTTATCCTGCGAGGTGGTGCAGCTCCGAATTACAGTGCTGAGCATGTTGCTGATTGTGAACACCAAATGATTAAAGCAGGATTAACGCCATCATTGATGATTGATTGTAGCCACGGTAATTCCAACAAAGATTTTCGCCGTCAGGGCATCGTAGTGGATTCTGTTGCAGAACAAATTATGGCTGGAAATCAATCTATTATCGGTATTATGTTGGAAAGCCATCTTAATGAAGGGAATCAATCCTCAGAGCAGCCTTGTTCTGAAATGAAATATGGTGTTTCAGTAACAGATGCTTGTATTAACTGGCAAACTACGGAGCAAGTGTTAAGAAAATTGCACCAACAAATTGTACCACATTTGGCAAATCGAAATATGATGATGGAAAAAGCAGGGTAATGAAAATGGCCGCAGAATTGTCACAATTGAGGGAACAAATTGATGAAGCAGACAAAGCATTATTGTCTTTGTTGGCAAAACGCATGAGTTTAGTCACACAAGTTGGTGAAGTTAAGAGCCAACTTGGTTTGCCTATCTACGTACCTGAAAGGGAAACTGAAATGCTGGCTTCTCGTCGTCAGGAGGCGGAAGATATGGGTATTCCGCCTGACTTAATTGAAGATATTCTGCGTCGTATAATGCGAGAATCCTATGTCAGTGAAAACAGTAAAGGTTTCAAAAAACTTTGTACTCATTTGGGACCAGTAGTCATCGTAGGTGGTTCAGGTAAAATGGGAAAACTGTTTAGCCGTTTGTTGACGCTCTCTGGGTACGAAGTTAGAGTGCTTGAAACTGATGATTGGAATAATGCCGAGCATATATTAGCAGATGCCGGAATGGTTATGGTCAGTGTTCCCATTCATTTGACAGAAAAAGTTATCCGACGGTTACCTCCTTTGCCAAAACACTGCATTTTGGTTGATTTGGCTTCCATCAAATACAGACCATTAAATGCGATGCTTGATGTACACGAAGGCCCTGTTTTAGGGCTGCATCCTATGTTTGGGCCTGATGTAGGTAGTTGTGCTAAACAGGTAGTGGTGTATTGTGACGGTCGTTACCCAGAAGCTTATCAGGGGTTTTTGGATCAAATATTGGTATGGGGTGCACGTTTACATCAAATCAGAGCAGATGAACATGATAAGAATATGAGCTTTATTCAAGCGCTGCGTCATTTCACTACTTTTTCTTACGGACGACATCTTGCAAAAGAAGATATTGATTTGCAGCAATTGCTTTCATTATCGTCACCCATTTATAGATTAGAGTTGGCGATGGTAGGGCGGTTATTTGCACAAGATCCTCAGTTATACGCTGATATAATTATGTCTAGCCCTGAAAATATTGAGCAAATCCGACGTTATCACCAACGTTTTGCTCAAGCTTTGGAAATATTAGAAAATCAGGATAAATCGGCTTTCATTGAGAGTTTTAAACAAGTAAGCGAATGGTTTGGAGATGAGGCGACCCGGTTTATGAAAGAGAGCCGAGTGCTTTTGCAGCAAGCCAGTGACAGCAGAAAATAATCTATTGATAATTATACAATAAATTAAAACCGGATGAAAACATCCGGTTTTTTACTTTAGATCGGATCGATTGGAACTATATTTTCTGATGGATAACATCCCAATACTTTCAAAAAGCGCGTTATTTCTGCTAGTTCTTTAAGTGTTTGTTGCATCTTAATTGAGCGCAGATTGGTTTGCACATCAATATAAAACATTTCTTCCCACGGTTTGCCATTTATTGGTCTAGATTCCAACTTACTCATGACAATATCGTGTTTCTTCAAAATAATAAGTGCATCGACTAAAGAACCAGCTTGCTGTCCTGTTGACATGATAAACGTGGTTTTGGCGGGAACTTGCTCTGATACTTCAATCGGTTTGCGGGCAACAACAATAAAACGAGTGCTATTATTTTGCTGATTCGCTAAATCTCTTTCGAGAACTTGTAATCCATAGAGAGCGCCTCCAGCCTCACTGCCTAGTGCTGCCACTTCAGGGGAATTGAGTTCAGACACTTTTTGCATGGCGACCGCAGTGCTTTCGCAATAGATAATATTCCAGTGAGGATATTTATTGAGGTATTGATTGCATTGTTGGAAAGGCTGAGAGTGGCAATAAACCGTTTTTATCCTTGAGGTATCAGTTTGTCCGGTAATCAATAAACAGTGATTGATTGGCAGGGTTATTTCTCCGACAAGGGATAAAGGTGTATGTTGCAGTAAATCATAAACCTCATTGATTGCCCCTGAGCTGGTATTTTCCAGAGGCAGAATGCCATAATCTGCTTGCCCAATCTCAACTAATGAAAAAATGTCTGGAAACTTGTGGCAGCTGCATTCAATTAGTTGGTTAAAGTGGCGAGCCGCAAATTGACGCGCAGCAAGATGAGAATAGGAACCTTTTGGCCCTAGAAAAGTAACGCGAGCTGAGTCAAAGTGAGTCTGATTCAGATGTTGTTGTAATAACGCTTGCTGAGTAAGAACTGAATCTTCAATGATCATGTGAAATAGCCGGGTAATGTAAAATCCATCTAATCCATGGGATTTACCCTTTGTAATTAATACATTTAGTAGTTCCTGCTCACGGTTTTTATCTCGGATAGGGCGGTGATCGAGAAGTTTTGTCTGGGCGATATTAGTTGCTAATTGCCGGCGTTTAGCGAGTAAATCCAGCAATTCAGCATCAATACTACTAATCTCTTCTCGTAAATTAACTAAATCTTGTTCCATAGCGTGTTCCTGACATTCTTATTATGGGTATAGTGTATTATGGGTATAGTCTATGGCCTGTAAAACAAAAAACCTCCCGTTAGTAGGGAGGTTTCTATTCGTCTGCTTAATTTCTTTTTAAACGAAATACCCCCTCATGAGAAGGTAAAAAAGAAAAATAAGAAAGACAGGTTGATAGCCATTTTGTTTGTTAGCACATTACTTTATGGTTTCAATAGTGTACTTTAATTAACCTATTTAGAGTGGGGTGTCAACAGAAGGAGGTTGTTAACTTCATTTTTTACTCTACTACCCTATTGGTTTCAACGTATATAATTATTGTATGTAAGGACAATTATTGGATATAAGGATAGTAAAAAACGCGCTCATTGAGCGCGTTAGATTAGAAAGAAGTGTGTTTGTTATGCTTCTAAATTGAGGTTTGATTCTTTAACGCTGTTATCTGCACGTCGAGCTTCTGATTTATGTTGTACTTTATTAAGTTGGCGCTCTAATTTTGTTAGTAGCTCGTTGATGGCAGAGTACATATCTTCATGTTTTGCACTGGCAACTAATGTACCATTTGGGGTGCCAATTGTGGCATCAACTAAGAATCCCTGAGGTTCTTTTGATAGCACTATGTGTGGGTTAATTAAAGTCACTTGCCACTTATTCAACTTGCTTAGACGGTCTTCCACGTGGCTACGAATTGCGGGGGTAATTTCCATTTGTTTGCTGGTAATGTTTACTAACATATAGTTACCTCTTAATGTTACTCCGTCTTTGATGGATTCAGCATACCGCGCTTTTACGTAAAAAGAATGATCTAAATCACTTTTATTGGGTGATTTAGGACGTGAATGACAGAATTGTGACAGTCAAGGAAGATGTGGAGAATATTTGTTGCGGACTGGAGCATAATGCGCCATTATCGGTCAGTTATGGTATTGTCAATTTTGTTGATAATGTCATTATGTAAACTATTTTCGATATAAAAATATTAGAAAAATAACCCAAATATACCAATGAGTTTCAAGATGCTGCGAGACAGTAAGGGAAGGTATTTCAGGGAAGATTGATAACTAGGTAACCTGAAAAGAGAATGATCGGAAAAAAAGGTGAGCGTCGCTGACAAAACGGCAACTTGAAAGATAATGGGTATGTCTGAATAAAAAAAACAGCAGCCGAAAGCTGCTGTTTTTGATCATAATCTTAAATTTTATTCAGGATTGGCCGCAATCAGTTTTGTCACTTTACCTGCTTCAGTTGTCAGCCCTAATTTCTTATAAGCCGATTCCATATAAGAAAGCGCTTCCCGGGTTGCATGAGTATCAGGATAATCTCGTAACATTTGTTCTACGCGATTGACAACTGCCACATAAGCACTGCGTTTAGTGTAATATTTCACGACTGCAAGTTCGTATTTGGCCAAACGCTCTTTGATAAATGCTAAACGCTTAGTAGCATCGGTTGAATATTGGCTGTTTGGATAATAGCGAACGAGTTGACTGAAATCACGGAACGCAGCACGAGCATGTTCAGGGTCGCGATCCGAACGATCAATACCGAAAAAGCCTTGTAGTGCACTGTCATCCAGAGCCTGTGAGACCAAACCACGCATATATAAGACATAATCGATATTAGGGTGGGTTGGATTCAAACGCATGAAACGGTCAATTGATGCAAGAGCCAGTGGGAATTCCGCTGATTTGTAGTAGGCATAGATCAAATCAAGCTGAACCTGTTGGGAGTACGGCCCAAAAGGATAACGGTTATCAAGAGATTCCAATTGCTTGATGGCCGCTTTATAGTTACCTTCTTGCAGCTTTTCTTGCCCGACTGAATAAATTTGAGATGGTGGGATATCAGGAACAGCATCCTTATTGCTGGAGCATCCAGATAGAATCAGGCTCAATGTGGCCGCTGCCACTAGATATTTCATGCGAATCATCACGTGTTGATTATCCTCTGAGAGTTTTCTGGGAGACTGTCCGTGAAGCTCCCGGCAAAATATAGAGTTACAATAGCACACTATTTTAAATGAAACGGCTTTGCCGTCAAAACTCAACGTAAAATATAGAAGTTATATATGGCACAACAAATCCGACTCAACGCAATAGTCGCTGAATCTCAGCTTGGTCAACGTTTAGATCAAACTTTGGCTGAATTGTTTTCCGATTATTCAAGGTCACGTATAAAAGAGTGGATCTTGGACAATAAAGTTCAAGTTAATGGTAAATTAATTAATAAACCAAAAGAAAAAGTTCTCGGAGGGGAAGAAATTTCCATCAATGCTATCATTGAAGAAGATGCTCGTTGGGAACCGCAGGATATTGAATTGAATGTAGTCTATGAAGACGACGATATTCTGGTTATCAATAAGCCACGGGATTTGGTTGTTCATCCGGGGGCAGGTAATCCTGATGGAACCATACTGAATGCCTTGTTATACCGTTATCCTGAAATAGCGGATGTGCCTCGTGCCGGCATTGTTCATCGTCTTGATAAGGATACAACGGGATTGATGGTTGTCGCAAAAACCGTACCAGCCCAAACCCGTCTGGTGGAATCTTTGCAGTTGCGTGAAATAACCCGTGAATATGAAGCCATTGCCTTGGGATGTATGACGGCAGGGGGCATGGTAGAAGAGCCTATTTCTCGCCATCCAACCAAAAGAACGCATATGGCTGTACATCCGATGGGAAAACCAGCTATTACCCACTACCGTGTTATGGAACATTTCCGGGCACATACCCGTTTGCGTTTACGCTTAGAGACGGGTAGAACACACCAAATCCGTGTACATATGGCACACATTAAGCATCCTTTGGTTGGTGATTCATTGTATGGCGGACGTCCTCGCCCTCTAAAAGGGGCATCGGACGAATTTCGAGAAGTAATGCGCAATTTTGATCGCCAGGCATTGCATGCCACCATGTTGCGCCTTTACCATCCGATTACTGGAATTGAGATGGAATGGCATGCGCCATTACCAGATGACATAGTTAAACTTGCTGAAGTAATGAAAGCGGATGCTGAAGCTTTCAAAGATGAAATGGATTGGTAAGTAAATGACACCCCTGATTTTTCCCGATTGGCCACAGCCTGAGAATGTTGCTGCTTGCAGTACAACCCGCGAGGGAGGTTTAAGTTTGCCCCCTTATGACAGCCTTAATTTGGGGAGTCATGTTGGGGATGAACCAGAATGTGTAGAGCGAAATAGAAAACTTCTGGTTGAATATGCTCAGTTGCCACAGCAACCAATTTGGTTGGAACAAGTACACGGAACACGTGTTATCAGGCTTGAGGGTCAGTTACTGGGAAATAATCAGGCTGATGCTGTTTACACAAATGTTCCCGGGCAGGTTTGTGCTGTGATGACAGCAGATTGTTTGCCAGTTTTGTTTTGCAGTATTCACGGAGATGAAGTTGCAGCAGCTCACTCTGGGTGGCGTGGATTATGTGACGGAGTATTAGAAAATACTGTATCTCAATTTAACGCGAAACCTGAAATGATTCGTGTATGGCTGGGAGCAGCTATTGGCCCTAATAAATTTGAGGTAGGCGCTGAAGTCAGGGAAGCCTTTATGTTGACCAATCCTGAACTGGAGCAAGCTTTCATACCTTATGGCGATAAATTTCTGGCAAATATTTATTTACTGGCTAAATTAAAGTTGCAGTCTGTCGGAATAACAGACATTTTTGGCGGGGTCGCATGCACTGTGACGGAGAAAGAAAGATTTTTCTCTTATCGTCGTGATGGTAACACCGGACGAATGGCAACTTTAATCTGGTTAAGATAATCTATTCCACAGGACGATCTTTGGCGTATAGCGGTAAGTTTCCAATTAACTTTTCAGAAGACCTTGAATATTTAAGGAATGACCTTATCTAATCTCCAGTAGCAAATTCTGACCAGTATTGGAGGTGTTATGCGTCTGGATCGTCTTACCAACAAATTCCAGCTAGCTCTCTCTGACGCCCAATCTCTTGCATTAGGGTGTGATAATCAATTCATAGAGCCTATCCATTTGATGTCCGCATTGCTTAATCAAGAAGGCGGCTCCATTCGTCCTTTATTGACATCGGCTGGAGTGGATACAGCGAGTTTCAATAATCAACTTAACCTAGTTCTAGATCGATTGCCGAAAGTCGAAGGCAATGGTGGAGATGTACAGGTATCCAATGAGCTTGGGCGTTATTTAAATTTGTGCGACAAACTTGCGCAAAAAGCAGGGGACAATTTTATTTCCTCCGAACTCTTTATTTTGGCAGCGATAGAGGAACGTGGAACATTAAGTGACATCCTTAAAGCTGTCGGTGTAACTAAAGATAAAATCACTAAGGCAATAGAACAAATGCGTGGTGGTGAGAAAGTGAATGATCAAGGTGCAGAAGATCAGCGCCAAGCATTAAAGAAATATACAATTGATCTGACTGAACGTGCTGAACAAGGAAAATTAGATCCTGTTATTGGACGCGATGAAGAAATTCGCCGCACAATCCAGGTCTTACAGCGTCGAACTAAAAACAACCCTGTACTTATTGGTGAACCAGGAGTAGGGAAAACTGCCATTGTTGAAGGTTTGGCGCAACGCATAGTCAATAGTGAAGTTCCCGAAGGATTGAAAAACAAGCGTGTTCTGTCTCTTGATATGGGGGCGTTGTTAGCAGGTGCGAAATACCGTGGCGAATTTGAAGAACGTCTGAAAGGTGTTTTAAACGATCTGGCTAAACAAGAAGGTTCAGTCATCCTATTTATTGATGAATTGCATACCATGGTAGGAGCTGGTAAAGCTGAAGGTGCTATGGATGCCGGTAACATGCTAAAACCTGCTCTGGCACGTGGTGAATTGCACTGTGTGGGAGCGACGACACTGGATGAATATCGGCAGTATATTGAGAAGGATGCAGCTTTGGAACGCCGCTTCCAGAAAGTTTATGTCGCAGAACCCACGGTTGAGGACACTATTGCAATTCTGCGTGGGCTGAAAGAGCGTTATGAGCTGCATCATCATGTACAGATAACCGATCCGGCAATTGTCGCTGCTGCAACTTTATCTCATCGTTATATTTCTGATCGCATGTTGCCAGATAAAGCAATTGACCTGATTGATGAAGCCGGAGCCAGTCTGCGTATGCAGATGGACTCTAAACCAGAATCATTGGATCGCCTTGAACGCCGTGTTATTCAATTGAAACTTGAACAGCAGGCGCTGAAAAAAGAATCAGATGATGCCAGTAAAAAACGTTTAGAAATGCTAAGCGAAGAATTGTCAGAAAAAGAACGCGAATATTCTGAGCTGGAAGAAGAATGGAAAGCAGAAAAAGCTGAGCTTACCGGTACTCAGAATATCAAGGCAGAGTTAGAAAATACGCGCATTGAATTGGAAAAAGCTCGCCGTAGTGGCGACTTAGCCAAAATGTCTGAAATTCAGTATGGAAAAATTCCGGAATTAGAGAAACGTTTGGCTACGGCAACAACAGCAGAAAATCGTCATATGAAATTGCTGCGCAATAAAGTCACTGATGCTGAAATTGCTGAAACTCTTGCTCGCTGGACAGGAATTCCTGTATCCAGAATGTTGGAAAGTGAAAAAGATAAATTGTTGCGCATGGAACAAGAGTTGCATAAACGTGTTATCGGGCAGAATGAAGCTGTGAATGCCGTATCGAACGCCATTCGCCGTAGCCGAGCGGGATTATCTGATCCTAATCGTCCCATTGGCTCTTTTATGTTTTTGGGGCCAACGGGGGTAGGTAAAACAGAATTATGCAAGGCACTGGCTAATTTCTTGTTCGACAGTGATGATGCAATGGTTCGTATCGATATGTCGGAATTTATGGAGAAACACTCCGTTTCAAGACTGGTGGGTGCTCCTCCCGGATATGTTGGATATGAGGAAGGAGGGTATCTGACTGAAGCGGTACGCCGCCGTCCTTATTCAGTTATATTGCTGGATGAAGTGGAAAAAGCTCATCCAGATGTTTTCAATATCTTATTACAGGTATTGGATGATGGTCGCCTGACAGATGGGCAGGGAAGAACGGTTGATTTTCGCAATACAGTTGTGATTATGACCTCTAATTTAGGTTCCGATATGATTCAGGAACGTTTTGGTTCGCTGGATTATACAGGAATGAAAAATATGCTGATGGAAGTAGTTGGTCATCATTTCAGACCTGAGTTTATTAACCGTGTCGATGAAATTGTCGTGTTCCACCCATTAGGAAAAGAACATTTGGTATCCATTGCGAATATTCAATTGCAGCGTTTATACCATCGGCTGGAAGAACGTGGTTATCTGGTTACGATGACACCTTCTGCATTGGAGAAATTGAGTGAGGCTGGTTTTGATCCTGTGTATGGTGCTCGCCCTCTGAAACGAGCCATTCAGCAAGAAATTGAAAACCCTCTGGCACAACAGATTCTTTCTGGCAAATTGATACCAGGTGAATTAGTGACTCTGGATCTGGAAAACAATAGTATAGTTGCAAAACAATAGTATTGTCTGCGTAGTAATAGCTTTTATAAGTAATCGTCTATATTTATAAGAGACTGGAAGCGGTTTTCATGACAAACAGTTTGATAATTTGTCGTGGAATAATAGAAACAGATCTTACAAAGATAAAAAGAGGTGGGAAAAACACCTCTTTTTTCTTTTTTTAGGATAAAAAAACTACAATGCAAACTGTTTTGACGAAGAAGCGAGCGATTGGCGATATTTTTTAAAATAACTATTGCCACTATCATAAAACTCCCTATAATGCGCATCCGTTGTCACGACAAATACACAAATCTGTCGGGATGACAAAGTGAAAAGCCTTGAAAAATAAGGCTTGACACTGACAGAGGAAAGCGTAAGATACGCAGCCTCGCAACCC
>NZ_CAWQTY010000128.1:0-397 GCF_963897815.1 Xenorhabdus sp. Sc-CR9 | reverse complement strand
GACCGGCGGCGCTGGTACTGTGGCGTTCTATGTGTCTGTGTCTGGCTGCTGTGTTGCCGGTGTGTCGGTCTCACCGGTACTGCGTTGCTGTTCGGTTCGTGCGTCGCCGCGCGGGGCGGCTGTCGCGTTGATGCTGGTGGTGGCGGTGCTTCGGCTGCCCGGCGGGCAGCCGAAGAAGCCGAACAGCAACGTTTAACGGAAGAAACTGCCCGCCGGGCAGCCGAAGAAGCCGAACAGCAACGTTTAACGGAAGAAGCTGCAGCGTGCTGAACCAACCGTGAGGACAGAACCGAGTTGACTGACCAACCCCCGCGTATCGGCGCTGACACGCGAATCTGTGTGGTTGACCGCAGACGAACACACAATATCGTCGTCAGACTGAAGCAACGACTGCGCA
>NZ_CAWQTY010000127.1:0-401 GCF_963897815.1 Xenorhabdus sp. Sc-CR9 | reverse complement strand
TGTATACAGTAGGAAAAAAAATTTATGGAAGCGCGGTCTCAGTGTTTCGGTTTGTCTTCTTTTGTTGCCACGTTTGGAGTCGCGCTTGAACTGGCTGGTGTATTCAGTCGTCCGCATTGAGATCACTAACCAGAGTTTTGAGGTCAGCCGCCTTCGTTACATTTCCTGCACGAGCCTCACGCATGGCCGCAATAGTCGTTTCGTTTGGTACTAATGGTTCGAATGGGAGCGCCTTTTCCCGTGCTACTCGCGTTAGCATCAGGCGGACGGCATCCGATACCGTAAGCCCCATCGCGTTGAAAACGGCACACGCTTCTTCGTTGATGACCCCCTCCGTCCGCGTTGGGACAAGTTAATTGTCAATTCTTGTTACCCTGAATTTTGTAATAATCTGCGATTAA
>NZ_CAWQTY010000126.1:0-402 GCF_963897815.1 Xenorhabdus sp. Sc-CR9 | reverse complement strand
TTTGCAACCTGGCGTCGTTTTCTCTTTATTTGCCCCCTTGGTTCGTGTTTGGCACAGAATATTTAGCGTTTTTGATACTGCTTATTTTGTAAATCATTTGCATTTCAATGTAACTCAACCTAGCTAAAAAAGCCATCAACATAAACTAACCGACCCATCACCAGGACAGCCGGACGTGCTCAGAACGCTGTAGAACGCCCCAGAATGACCGGACGCTCACCAACCCCATGAGAACCCCACCCGCACGGCCTGACGTGCTCAGAACGCCGTAGAAGGCCCACCACCCACCGCTACCAAGCAACAACCCACACAGTTCATCCTCAGCTCTCTCGACCACTGCCACATATATCTAACTGCCTCCGACAGTACAGCCACACAAGACAGACACACCACGACTACAAT
>NZ_CAWQTY010000125.1:0-402 GCF_963897815.1 Xenorhabdus sp. Sc-CR9 | reverse complement strand
GTAACAAAAATGGCTAATCATCTGGTCCAAACTCGTATCGACGGGGCAATCAAAGAAGAAGCGGCTGCCGTTCTCAACGCGATGGGGCTTACGGTATCTGATGCCGTCCGCCTGATGCTAACGCGAGTAGCACGGGAAAAGGCGCTACCATTCGAACCATTAGTACCAAACGAAACGACTATTGCGGCCATGCGTGAGGCTCGTGCAGGAAATGTAACTAAGGCGGCTGACCTCAAAACTCTGTTTAGTGATCTCAATGCGGACGACTGAATACCCCAGCCAATTCAAGCGCGACTATAAGCGTGAGAAGAAGGGACGGTATCGCGCAACACTTGATGCCGACCTTCAATCTGTTTTATCTGCGCTGTTAGCCGACATTCCACTTGAACCACGACACCGCGA
>NZ_CAWQTY010000124.1:0-404 GCF_963897815.1 Xenorhabdus sp. Sc-CR9 | reverse complement strand
AAATATTTGTTTGTGTGTGGCTTATGGCTTTTTTGTTTTGGAACGACTGCAACACCCGTAAAGTATGATGGTTCTCTTAACCAAACCCGATCATGCTTGCAGCCATGAAAATTCATCTGACACCAGACCAAAAACGCGCCCTCGAATTGATGCCCGATACGACTCGTGATAGTCGAGCCTGTGATCGCATCAAGGCCGTGCTTTTGGCATCAGAGGGCTGGACAGCTCAGATGATTGCCCAAGCCTTACGTATTCATGAAAGAACGGTAAGCCGTCATCTAAAAGATTTCATCGCTCAGGAAAAGCTCACACACGTAAACGCCGTGGCTGTAAACACACTCATCAGAACGAGAAACGCCACAGCTAATCGCGGCTGCCCGGTGAAATGCGTTATACTCACACGA
>NZ_CAWQTY010000123.1:0-412 GCF_963897815.1 Xenorhabdus sp. Sc-CR9 | reverse complement strand
CATTGGGTTGCTGGGGAACCCCATTTTTAGTAGTTGTTTCAAAATCACAGTATTGCGTAGTCACTTGTTGACTTTCCGTAACCGTTACCGTAACGCGGAGGTAAAGCCTTAAGTTCCCTCTCCGTTTGCGTTGACGAAAACTTTTGGCTCTAAATTCATGTTTCGGGGGGAAACATCGTGCTGTTATTCCAGATAGATAGTGATGTGGAAATCAACGACGTTCGTCGCGGTGCTACAAAAAACATCTTGCCCTATCAATGACCTGTTTTTTTCTATAGGTGGTGAGTTAACCCATGAATTAAGAACCAAACAACACCCTGAAAAACGGGGTCAGCATGATTTTGAGCGGTATTGAAGGGGGAAAGGTGGGCTAAAAACCTAAAGAGTGACCCATACACTTTTTTAAAAAAAT
>NZ_CAWQTY010000122.1:0-413 GCF_963897815.1 Xenorhabdus sp. Sc-CR9 | reverse complement strand
AATTTACTTCGTTTAGCTCCCACCAAAGCGGGAATTAAAGCCCGCCGTAAACGGGCAGGTTGGGATGACAAATATCTGCTGACGGTTTTGGGTAAAGCCCAAAAAATTTAGATGCGATTGCCCTGCATTGACCCCCACGACAGCGCACTCCCTTACATCCTGGCTCGGCATCTGTACACGCTGGGCGGTGTCACCGATGACAATGAATCGCCCTGTGATTACCCGGCTATTTTGAACCATATGACATAAAACGAAAATCTGTCACTTTTAACCGGTTAATTCGAACTAAGTTAATCAGATAAATTATCTGCATTACTGTGATAATCGATAACACGATAACCTGACTTTCTGCCTGTTCTTATGAAATCGAAGATAATACTTTCTGAGCCTGAACGAATAACATTGCAACAACT
>NZ_CAWQTY010000121.1:0-321 GCF_963897815.1 Xenorhabdus sp. Sc-CR9 | reverse complement strand
TTGTATGTTTTTATTTCAAGGCTAGGTATAAAAATCGTAGCATGACCCGTAGCCTCGAGTATGATGGATCATTTGTGATTGTAGAAAGTTATTTTTTTTTTGGTAGGTGTGTATAAGGGACAGTTTAAACTCGACGAAGGCTTTCTCTTGGATCTGTCTCTTAAACACACCTGACGCGGCCGACGAACAGAAAGGGTCAGAGTTGGAAGGTCTCCGGTACACGAACAACAAAAAATGAGAGCGGACGGTGTGATGTCTGGAGCTATGAAATACGAGTCCAACAATAGTGTAGCTGTGTTTGTGACACTTGCAGCTTGTTAG
>NZ_CAWQTY010000120.1:0-418 GCF_963897815.1 Xenorhabdus sp. Sc-CR9 | reverse complement strand
ATGGTCAAGCAATGTGATTGCGGGGCACCAAGCCAAAGAAATAAGCTTAAAAAAGCCAGCTGGTGTGATGATTACCGCGCCCAAGTTTTCTTTGGCTGAATGTTAATCAAAGTATGCTCGTGCCCTGGCCGTTCCCCACAGTGAAGTTTTTTCTGAAGAAAAATGGGATAGTTATCATCCTAAAAACAGATATCCCAAAATTAATAACCCATAAATAAATCAGTGTGACTACATTGAGCTGGCTAATTCAAAAAGAATTTAGCCAGCTATTATACTATATAAATAATAATACTTGGATTCACATATTAAGCGCAACATCGTAATGAACGAAGTAAATGAGTGGGGATACCTTTAAATAACTCATTCGGTGTTTTGTAATCTCGTGTTTTACGAGGACGATTATTTAATCGGTTTGCCA
>NZ_CAWQTY010000119.1:0-64546 GCF_963897815.1 Xenorhabdus sp. Sc-CR9 | reverse complement strand
AATTTCCAGCTATCATCTGTTAACATTAGTCTTGGCATTTGGGGTAATTGTTTTGATTTTTGGCGAAACCATTATAACAGCCCCATTTGCTGCTTGCTTTTTATACCAAAAAGATCAACACGCTCTAGTAACCAGCCAAAAAAGCTATGTTTTTACCATAAACATAGCGATATCAACGTGAGCGTATGGTGACTGAAAACTATCGCCTTATCAGCCTTAGTCACCTTACTACTTTCAAGTTACACCATCAGTTAACCGCATGTTCCAATAACCAGGAAGGTGTGATGATCTGACCGCAGTAAATAAACGGCATATTCGGATTCAGCACCTTTAAGGTCAGCATCAGGCGCAGATTGTCATCAATCTTTGGGGTATCGATAAAAAGACGCAATTGCTGGTGAATTAATTCATAGTGACTCATTCCGGCCAACCATGAGAAAAGCTCCCCACGCAGTAATAAGGGCAAGGCTTCATCCCATTGAGCAGTTTCTGCTTGTTGCTGATCCGTCTCTTCCGGCACAGCCACTGCTGTTTGCGGTCACGGGTTAATAATCCGCGCAGCAGAATACGGATATTTTCATCCAAATCATCGGGAATGGTGACACTGTGAGTCATGATCTGAATCAGAAACGCATTAGTGTGAATCTGTTCAAAACAACGCCCAAGAGTGAGTTGTTCGAGCAGAATAATGTCCAGACTCCACCAGTCAGAAGCAGCGGACACTCCTCCAGCTAATATTTCCGGTGCGCTGTAACGGCTGATATCCAGCGGTGAGACGATATCAAGATCGTATTCCGATAAACAAGCAGAACCAAATTCGATGATCACTATATCCAGGGGCGAACGCCGACGGATCATAATATGGGCAGGGCTTATAGATGAAGTTCCTGATTATCACTGCCCCGCAAACGCAAATTCTGTGTCGCATCCTGTTGTACGATTTCAAACGGTTCATCCGGTTTTACGTTAGCGACCCGTTCTCCTTCATTATTCAGACGATAAATACCAAGATTCGAAGTAAAAATAATCAACGATTCTGAGAAATAGACACGATCACCACGACCGGATGTCAGCACACCATCATCAATAATCTGTAAAAACTTGTCCATCAGTTGCGGATGGGCTTTCTCAATCTCATCAAACAACACAACACTGAACGGTTTTTCGCGGATGGCATTAGTCAGTTCGCCTCCTGTGTTATAGCCCACATAGCCGGGAGGCGCACCGATAAGACGTTGATCGGCATGTTCGGCGCTAAATTCCGACATATCAAAGCGGATATAAGCACTTTCATCACCAAACAACAATTGAGTCACAGTTTTTGCCAGCTCTGTTTTACCGACACCAGTAGGGCCTGTAAGAAACAGTATGCCACGCGGACGTCCACCTTTATTGCTGCCAACACCGGTTACCGCCCGTTTAATAATATCCAGCAAATGTGTCACTGCATGATGCTGCCCTTTTACACGCCGTTGTATGATGTCATAGGCCTTGCGGATTCTATTCTTATCAATCTTCTGCCACGGATCTTCTGTAATACCGACTTTATAACGCCTGACCGCATCACTGATACGCGTGACCGGAACGTTCTCAAGACGAGCAAGCTGTACGATAGCAGTTAAATCGAGCAGTAACAGCCCTTCTGTTTCATCAATGAAATCATTCAGTAAAGTGATACGTTCATCATCCATTATCTGTTCAAAATCCGGCAGCGAACGCAATAAGGTTGGTGCCAATGCCCGGCGCATTTGTCCGTCAGGTTTGGCAATCGGAATATGACGGATTCGGGGATTATTAACCAGAAACCAGTCCGGTAAATCGGTCTCTTTTTCGACTATCCAGAAAATGGTATTAAAAAATGGCTGACGTTGTGTCCCTGCTGGACGGGCTTTTACCTGATGAGAAAGAATTAAGGCGCGAGTAAACAGATGATGCTCAATTGCAGAGAGATTTTCACGCTGGGAGACCAGACAGGAAGCAAAATCCACACATAATGCTATCGGATCATGAGGATATTCTACCCATTTGTCCAATATGCTATTTAACAGATCGATTCCACCGGGAATGCGATTGGCACTCATCGACAGCCCCAACCGTTGTAATAATGCCTGCTCTTGTACTTCTGACTGAGACGGATGACTGATTAAGGTAAATCCGGAAAGCAGATTAAACACCACGATATGTGCATAACCCGCATCAAATAACGTATTTTGCAGAGTCTGATTCAATACAAGTGGTGTGATAATCTCCGACGCGATTTCATATGCCTGTAGATCCCTGACGTTACCGGACAGCACGAACTGACTTTTCAGAGGTAAAAAACGTTGTAAATCCCGTAACCAACGTGCTTTCTGGAAAATATTCTCCATGAAGCTCTCTCTTTTCTTTTTATCTTATAAAAATAATGAATCAGTTTATCGCATTCAGCTAAAAACAAAGTAAGAAAAACAGCAGATTCGTGATTCAAACAGGTAAGAATTTAAGAAAGTTATCTTGTCGGACAATCCTTTTCGGGACAAATAGCAAAATGATATCAGGCATCCATTACCTGATATCATTATCCAGATAAGATAAATCAGTTATTTTTATTTATCCGGTATCTTCCCGATAAACAGCATTCACCGTAATTCGTTTTGAGCGTTGGTCAGCAATAACAACAGACCAGATAATGCGACAACCCCACCGACGTAGCTGACAACCGGATATCCGAATCCCAGTGATAACACACTCGCTCCCAGTCCTGCGCCAATGGCATTTCCCAGATTAAACGCGCCCACATTAACAGATGAGGCCAACGCCTGAGCTTCAGAGGCAACCTGCATTACTTTTACCTGTAACGGAGGAACCACTCCGAAACTGGCGATCCCCCATATCACTAATATGATGCCGCCGCTGATACTGTTAGTACCGATAAGAGGAAGCAACATCATGCTGACAGCCAACAATGTGAAAAGACCAAAAAGTGTCATGGAAACAGACCGGTTAGCCCATATTCCACCAAGATAATTACCCAATGTAAATCCCACACCAACCAATACCAGCATAATACTGATTTGTGCTGGTGAAATATGTGCAATAGTCATCATCAGCGGCGCAATGTAGGTATAAAGCGTAAACATTGCACTAGCACCCAGCACTGTACTCAGTAAGGCAATCAGTACCTTGGGACTTGTTAATACCTGTAACTCTTTTTTAAGATGCAAAGGCTGTCCTTGCATATTCCGCGGAAGAGTCAGTAATAGTGCAATCATAGTAATTACGCCTGATGTACTCATCAGCAGAAAAGCTTCACGCCAGCCTATCATCTGTGATAACCAAGTAATTGATGGTACACCCCCAATATTGGCGACAGTCAGCCCCATAAACATGCTAGCAATTGCACTGGCTTCTTTGCCTTTCTCCACCACTCGTGTAGCAACCAGTGCACCAATACCGAAAAATGCACCATGGTTTAAGCTGGTAATAAAGCGCGCAATCATTAAGAAAGTAAAATCTGTGGCTAATCCTGAAAGGATATTTCCCACGGTGAAAAGGCTCATCAGGAAAATCAATGCTGTTTTAGGTGGGCACTTAATCAGTAATAGCGTCATGAATGGTGCACCCAGCATCACGCCCAATGCATAGGTCATTATCAGTGTACCTGCAATAGGAATCGAAACGGACAGGCCGGAGGCAATATCCGGTAGCATACCCATCGGAGAAAATTCCGTTGCACCGATGGCAAAGGCACCAACCGACAATGAAAACAGTATGGCACTTGAACGCATAAAATCCTCTGTCTATTTAACAACCATGCTCTATTTGTTGAATAAGACGAATTCTGTCATGTTGATCTTGTCAGAAATAGCCGATAATCTGCAAAAAATATTTGAGTAAAAGGCAAAAATGAAAATCACACTTGAAGAAATGCAGGTTTTTATTGCAATAGTTGATAGTGGTTCAATAACAGCAGCTGCCGAACAGCTCAATCTTACCATTTCAGCAACTAGCCGGGCGCTTTCACGACTGGAAGAGAAAATGGCCAGCACCCTGCTTTATCGCACAACCCGCAGGATGAAACTAAGTGAAGAAGGTGCGGCTTTTTTGCAAAAAGCGCGGGAAATCGTAAAATTGACACAGGAAGCTGAAGATTTACTGCTTACCCGCCAGACCATACCTTCCGGCACATTACGGATAGATGCCGCAACACCTTTTCTTCTGCATGTGATTAACCCGCTTATCGGACTGTTTCGTGAAACTTACCCTCAAATCTCACTGGAGCTGACTAATTATGAAGGAGTGACCAACTTACTCGAAAAGCGAACAGATATTGCATTTCGCATCGGACCATTAGCAGATTCATCCTTACATGCCACGCTTCTGGGTTATAGCCAGTTACGCATACTGGCAAGCCCTATTTATCTACAACGCTTTGGTGAGCCGAAAACTATAGATGAACTGCAACAGCACTGTTTATTGGGTTTCACATCGCCGGAATCGCTTAATGTATGGCCGCTGTATCAAGGGGAGAAAAAAGGAGTGAAAATAACTCCAACAATATTTACCAGTAGTGGTGAAATTCAATGTAATCTGGTACGGAAAGGCGTTGGCATTGCCTGTCTGTCAGATTTCATGACCTATGAAATGAGGGAAAGTGGAGAGTTTAAGCAGATCCTGGCCGGAGTAACTTATGATCATAAACAACCCATCAATGCTGTTTATTACCGTAACCAGGCACTATCTCCGCGATTACACTGCTTCATCGATTTTATCAAAAATCATAGCCTGCGGATTATTCGCCCATAGCTCCTATCTGAGTTCCCTTTTGTCTGTAATAAGCAAGTGACTTCCATTAGAAACGTGCACGGCATTCTGAAAAGTAGCAGATAACCGTATGTTTATAAAACAGTGAGCAAACGCGCTAACAAAACAGCAAATTGAAGGACAACGGGGATATCACAGATTGCGTGAATATTGTTGCTGTCGGTATGCTGACAATGATAATCCTGTTTCTCGTTTAAAATAACGGGACAAATAAGAGGGATCATCAAAATTCATTTTGATAGCAATTTCATTAACCGAGATTGCAGATAAATTCAGCAAAGCTTTAACCTCTAAAATAACCTGTCGGTGAATCATTGAAATAGATTTTTGTAATTTGTGAAAGGTAAAATGGAGTGATACTAAGCTTATTTGCATAAAACGCTACATCCCGGTGCTGTATACAATGTTTGCTAATCAATTCCCAAAAACGCCAGCATAGTTTTTCTTTACGACTGAATTCTTTATTTACTAAGTAATTTTTATCTGGAATATGCTCTGTAATTGCCAAAAAAAGATTCTGCAAATGGTTACACATCATCACTTTTTGGTAATCCGTATAATGCACCATCATATAGTTAGTTTGAGTTATCCATGTTTTTAGTATTGGTATTTCTGACGGCTCCGGCGAGCATACAGGTGTATCATGTAAAAAGGAAAACAGAGAATTCGGCAAGGCATACGCAATTTCAGAAGCAAAACTTTTATCAATAAAACAATAAAATAATCTGAAATTAGCAGACTTTTTCTGCCAGATAGCAATCGAATCTTCAGCCAATACTAAAATATCGTAAGCTTTTACCGGATACTTTTTGAAATTAATATTGATGGTAGCTCTCCCTTGCAGGCATATCAGCACAACGGTATAAGAAAGCTGCAATGGATACTCAGTTTCATCGCAAATTTCACTCTCACCAACCACCACATTTTTCTGTTCTTTCAGCCGTTTTATAATAATTTCATACATTGGGTAGTTTCCATTTTGTCATGTTAATAATGAGATAAAATCGACCTGACGCTGATTATATTTAACTCACTTCGTGCTTAACTAACTGAAAAAATAGCCTTAAAATAAGAAAAAAGTTTTCAAAAGTACCTAAATTGCTCTGTTTTTGCCATTACATCATCGTGTCCTTCTTCCTAAAATGGCCTCACTTACATGATTTAGGCCGCAGCGAAGGCTTAACAACGCAACTCAACGGTGAATAACATAATGAAAAATCTAATAACAAAAAGATTAATTTTACGCTCTTGGCAAGAAACAGATGCTGAAAGCCTGCATGAATATGCCAAAGATGAACGTGTTGGCCCTATCGCAGGCTGGCCAGTGCACAAAAGTATAGAGGAAAGTGCCCAAATTATCCGCGATATCTTTATGTGCGACGAAATCTACGCCGTTACACTGAAAGAAGATAATCGTGCTATCGGATGTATCGGTCTGTTAATGGTAAAAGATAGTAACTTCCCTATCGGAGATAATGACGCAGAAGTGGCATATTGGATTGGAGTTCCCTTCTGGGGACAAAGACTTATTCCTGAAGCATTGCGTGAACTGATGCGCCACGCTTTTGAGGAGCTGAAACTGGACAATTTATGGTGCGGCTATTTTGCTGACAATCATAAATCAAAAAGTGTGCAGGAAAAATGTGGTTTCCGCCATCATCATACTATTAAAGAGCAGTATATTGAAATTCTGGGTGAAACCCGTACTGAAAATATCAGCCGGATCACACGTGAAGAATGGTATGCATTATGTAACGCCGCATAAATAAAAAAGCTTAATGAGATGTATCAGATACGTTAAGGGCAACATTACTGTTGCCCTTAATAACACTTTATTAATTATTTCCAGTTGATAAGGCAATAATGTTTTTTACCACGGCGTAACAAAGTATAACGCCCAAACAAACGATCATCGTCTGCAAACACGTACATAGGTTCAGATTGTTTTTCACCATTAATGGAAACTGCATTAGAGCTGATCATGGTACGCGCTTGTCCACGGGAAGGAACAAATTCAGCTGTAACCAACGCTTGTTGCAAATCAGCGCCCTTTTCAAGTTCAATCGCCGGCATACCATCTTGCGCCAATTGGGCAAAGTCATCTTCGGTCAGATCAGCAATAGCCCCAGAGAATAAACTCTCAGTGATGCGTTTTGCCGCAGCAAGACCTTCCTCACCATGTACCATACCTGTAACTTGTTCTGCCAATACATATTGGGCGCGTGGGGCTTTGCCGCTGCTCTTATCTTCTTCTTCCAGTACGTTGATATCTTTGATGTCCATGAAAGTGAAGAATTTCAAGAAACGATAAACATCGGCATCTGCTGTGTTAATCCAGAACTGGTAGAATTTGTATGGGCTGGTTTTCTTCGGATCGAGCCAAACAGCGCCGCCTTCTGTCTTACCGAATTTAGTTCCATCTGATTTGGTGATCAGCGGTACTGTCATACCAAACACTTGTTTCTGGTGTAAGCGACGAGTCAAATCGATACCTGAAGTAATGTTACCCCATTGATCTGAACCTCCAATCTGCAACTCAACACCATATTTTTCATTCAAGTTTGCAAAATCATATGACTGCAACAGATTATAAGAAAATTCAGTATACGAAATCCCAACATCATCACGGTTTAGACGCTGTTTTACCGCTTCTTTGTTGATCATTTGGTTAACAGAAAAGTGCTTGCCAATATCACGAAGGAAAGCCAGCACATCCATTTCACCAAACCAATCATAGTTATTGGCTAGTTCCGCGCCATTTTCACCATCAAAACTGAGGAATGGTGAAACTTGCTTACGAATTTTCTCAACCCACTCTTTGACAGTTTCTTGCGTGTTCAATTTGCGCTCAGTTGCCTTAAAGCTTGGATCGCCAATCAAACCTGTCGCACCGCCGACCAACGCAATAGGCTTATGCCCAGCCAGTTGGAATCGTTTTAAACACAGCAAGGGAACCAGATGGCCCAAATGCAAGCTGTCAGCGGTAGGATCGAAGCCACAATAGAGAGAAACCGGACCTTGCGCCAGTCTCTCAGCTAACGCCTCTTCATCCGTTACCTGGGCAACAAGGCCCCGCTCTTGCAATTGTTTAATCAGGTTATTGCTAGACATCAATGACTCCATCGGTTTGTATACTTTACCTATATACCTATACCCGTCGCTTTTCAAATCGCTGCTTTGTCGGCCGCATCTCGAAATCCATTGGATATATATAAGTATCTCGTTATAAATCACGTGCTATAGAATAAAACGGCAGTAATATAAGTGCCAGTATAAAAATGGTAATTATCCCTTTCATCTTTAAAACTACTCCTTTATTGGCTGTAATTTGAAAGCTGTCAGATACCATTGGATATAAAATAGTGTTAAGGTGCTAGACGATCAACATGCCAATCATCACCTTGACGCTGATACAAAAAACGGTCATGAAGGCGATAAGCACCTCCCTGCCAGAATTCTACTGAATCAAATTCAACTCGAAATCCGCCCCAGAAGCTGGGTAAAGGAACCTCACCGTTCTGGAATTTTTGTTTTAATTCCAAAAACTTTCCTTCCAAAATTCCTCTGGCAGAGATCCGAGAAGATTGCTGGGAAGCCCAAGCTGCAATCTGGCTATCTTTTGGGCGACTATGGAAGTATTTAACAACTTCTATGGGAGACAGTTTTTCTGCTTTACCAAGAAAACTAACCTGCCGTTCCAATTGATACCATGGAAAATGAAGGCTAATCCGGTTATTTTGTGCCAGATGTTTCGCCTTACGACTGCCAAGGTTGGTGTAGAAAACTAGACTATGAGCATCAAAATGTTTTAATAAAACGATGCGCTGATAGGGTTGACCATGCTCATCCACTGTAGCAATGCACATTGCTGTCGGATCACTGAGCTTAGCTTCACAAGCCTGCTTTAGCCAACGCTCAAAAAGCTCAATAGGTTCTTTAGTAAGATCTTTTCGCCTTAATCCGCCACGTATATATTCGCGACGCAGTTCTGCGATAGCCGTTTCATTATGTTCTGACATTTCTAACTCTCGGTTTATTACATGAGTATTAGCATATCATTGTTATCTGCTAGCTAACTGTATTGATTACCTTATTATTTAACTACAGGGTAAATAGCCCCTAGAATTGTCTCTCTATCCGCACCTGTCACTGACGGCAAGTTACCAGACAATCCAGACATAGTTCGGAATGCCAGCCAAGCAAATGCCAGAGCTTCCATATCATCACCACTTAAACCGTACTTATCTGTCGTTGCAACTTCAGTACTCGGTAATAAAGTTGATAATCGGCCCATCACGCGGGGATTGCGTGCTCCACCCCCACAAACCAGAAGACGTTCACATCCGCCACTTAACGTAACTTGCTGAGCAATACTTACAGCCGTTAATTCAGATAGCGTTGCCTGAACATCCACCGGAGCAATATCTGGGAAATCGGCTAACTGTTTTTCCAGCCATGCCATATTAAAATATTCACGCCCTGTACTTTTTGGTGCAGTACGTGCGAAATAAGAGTCTGAAAGCATTTTTTGCAGTAAAGATTCATTGACTGTGCCTTCACTGGCCCATAATGCATCTTTATCATACTGTAACTGCTTATGCCGCCATGTCCAAGCATCCATCAACATGTTGCCCGGCCCTGTATCATATCCTTTAACAGCTGAATTAGGCAGAAGTGCAGAGATATTTGCAATTCCACCAATATTCAGAATAATACGTCTTTCTGTTGGATGCCCCAATACAGCCATATGAAATGCAGGAACCAGCGGTGCGCCTTGACCACCATAGGCCATATCACGCCGTCTGAAATCACCGACAGTTGTAATATTGGTAAGTGCCGCAACGCGGTTATTGTCACCAATCTGCATGGTAAAAGGCTTTTCACCATCCGGCTCGTGCCATACTGTTTGCCCATGGCAACCGATGGCAGTAATATCACTTGCAATTAATCCCGTTTTATTCAACAACCCTTGAACGGCTTCCGCAAAAAGAGTACCTAGCTCATAATCAAATCTCCCTACCATTGATAATGTCGTTTGCTGTCCCTGACAAATAGAAAGCAGTTTTTGCTTAAGTTCCTGTGGGAAAGGATGACTATAACTCTCTTGTTGAGTAACACCTTTATCACTAATCTCCGCCAGAATTACATCAACTCCATCCATGCTGGTGCCAGACATAACACCAATATAACGTCCTGACTTCATAAATATTCCCCTATTTAAAGAATGGATTACATTTAGCGATGTGGATTACATTTAATCTTGGGTAAACTATAAAACACATTTATTTGGACTAGATATGTTTACTGATTAATATCAGGGATAAAATCTGAATTTTGGAGAGTCCTTCACAAAATGTGCTAAACTTTTGGTCAGGAATTATTCCTTTCAGAGTTTGTTGTAAACATTTGTAGGCATTTATTATATATACGGATATAAGTCATTAACGGCTAGCTGATTTATTATTTCTCTGCTAACAATAGTAGTAGCCGAATGCTTGATTATCAGTTTATTATCAAGCGTCCCTATCGGACAATAAAATTAGGAGTAATTATGTTCAAACGTTTCCTGGTTGGTACAGTCGTAGTAACCACATTGTCTGGTTGTGCAAACATGGGAGCACTTTCTAGTGATACTTACTCTATTGGTCAAGCTAAACAGGCGCAGGCTGTGACCTATGGTACTATCTTGTCTGTACGTCCCGTCACGATTAAAGGCAATGACGCTGGTGATCCTAATATGTTAGGACTCATTGGCGGAGCTGTCTTGGGGGGGCTATTAGGTAATACTGTCGGTGGAGGTTCTGGTCAAAAACTTGCTACGGCCGCAGGTGCTATTGCAGGTGGTATGGCTGGTCAAGGCATCGAGGGAGCGGTAAACCAAACGAAAGGTGTTGAGCTAGAAATTCATACAGATAGCGGAAAAAATATCATCGTGGTACAAAAGTTGGATCAAATTGTATTCAACAAAGGTCAACGTGTCAGGATTGCTGACAGTGGAGATTCTTTAACAGTATCGCCGCTCTGAAATACTCAAATAAACAAGACTAAAAAATCGCGGCTGACCAATATCTAGACCGCGATTTTATTATTATATATCCTTCATTTTTCAAATTGCGGCTTCGTCAGCTATACCCATTCACTTTCGTCACATTGCAACTTGAAATCGATTAGATACGGATTAATTTTTATATGACCTGTTTATGTAATTGGTTAATGTTTTTTTCGATTTTTTTTATTACAGAAGCAAGCAGAATTAACTCATCATGAGTAATTCCCTCCAAGATCTCTTTCCTTGTAGAATCAATAACACTATCTACTTCTCTAATAAAGGTTTCCGATTCTCCGGTTAGCTTGATTCTTTTTGCGCGTCTATCATTGGCACATGTATGACGTGTAATCAGTTTCTTTTCTTCTAATTGATCAAGAGTTCTCACCAGAGACGGTTGCTCAATACCAATAGCTTTTGCAAGCTGTATCTGTGATTGCTCTGGTGGCAGCTGACTAATATTGTATAGAGTAACCCAATGTGTCTGAGTTAATTTCAACGGTTTCAAACGATGATCAATTAAAGCGCGCCAAACACGAACTAAACGTGCTAGGTCTGATCCCAATGTCAATTCCAATTACCCCCTCCTTATAATTAGAGACTCATATAACATCAATGAATTATCCAATCAGTTTATTCATATGAATAATGGATACGCACCCTATATCATGCTTACATTAGCAGAGTCAGATATTTTGCTAATTACCTAATTAGTGTCGCGTTGGCTTGTTACTCAAAGTTGACATCTTCGTCGCCCTAAAGAGCGAAGTTCTACGGCGCACCGAATAAAATCGCGCATTAATCCACCAACGATATAAACTGTATAAAATAATCTTCTAACTAAACTATTGTGATTTTAAATATCAACAAAAAAAATACAATCCCCCAAAATATATACATTTCCACTCGGTTAAAGTTCTATAAGAATAACCGCCATCCAAATACTAATCTATATATTTTTACATTAATATCATTTTTCTCTTACAGAAAACACTAATTTAATAAAAAAATGAATAAAAAACCACTGAAGGTAAAAATCGATACTTTATTGTACAATAAATAATTCTTTAATAAGAAATTTTGATAGAAACATACAAAACAGTCAACGAGAGTGATATTTTTTAAAAACTTAAGTCAAATTAAAGAGATGTAATATGAATATTATATCATTTATTATCGGTAATATTTCTTATTCCTGAAGCCATCTTAAACCATTATTCATATAAGAGATATTTTTTGATCTATTTAGAATAAAACTAAAATAAACCAGGTTGTTCCGGAATAATATTCCCATTTTCACCTTTTATTTTTAATATTTTTAGATATCTGTGATGACATAAGCGAAATATCTTTCTTTTTTCACTGTCCGATAATTTCATCCACATAAATCGTTCTTCCCTGCTTCGATAACATCCTCGGCAAAAACCACGGGAATCAGATTCACAAATCCCTCGGCAAGGGTTTTGAATAGCAAAAAGTTCTAATTGTTCAGCCATTTGATCCTCCTGTACCCAGATTCATCAACCTGCTTTTCATGAGGAAACTATCATTTATATCCTTCATCCAGGATAGTTCAAAGCTAAAACAGTAACATACTTAAATCAAGTAAATGGAAGGACAAATTGAATTATTTTACCTATACAAGTTATAGTTTATCCAGACATGTGCGGTCAGTGGGCAAAGTTACACAATAAGGCTATGTTTCATAATAACATTATAAATATCAAGAGGTAATCATGCGTTTACTCCATACTATGATCCGTGTTGGCAACATGCAACGCTCGATTAATTTCTACACTCAGGTAATGGGCATGCGTTTACTTCGCACCAGCGAAAATCCAGAGTATAAGTATTCCCTCGCTTTTGTTGGCTATAGCGATGAAAGTCAAGGCGCAGTCATTGAGCTGACATACAATTGGGGTGTCGAAGACTATGAAATGGGAACCGCGTTTGGGCATATAGCCTTGGGTGTTGATGACGTCGCAGCAACTTGTGAACGCATCAAACTTTCAGGTGGAAATGTAACCCGCGAAGCCGGGCCAGTCAAAGGCGGAACAACTGTCATTGCGTTTGTTGAAGATCCTGATGGCTATAAGATCGAACTCATCGAAAACAAAAGCGCCAGTAATGCACTAGGAAACTAATTACTTAGTATACCTATAGATTTCAAGATAATGCTTGGAAAATGAAAATAAAAGAGAGATTAAAAGGGCATATTTTATTGCCCTTTCTTATCTTCGTCGGGTAAGCACATTATTTCTGCAAGACATCCCAAATTTTGTCATAATATCCGCTATTCCAGAGTTAAAAACAAAATCCTGAAGTTAAGAATTGAAAATCAGATGTCTAATAAAAATGATCAAAACATGCTAAGTGGACGCTTTCGTGGCTACTATCCCGTCGTCATTGATGTCGAAACTGCTGGTTTTAATGCACGAACAGACGCTTTACTTGAAATCGCTGCAATCACGCTAAAAATGGATGAAGATGGTTGGCTAATGCCTGCTGATACTCTGCATTTCCATGTTGACCCTTTTGAAGGGGCTAATCTTGATCCGGCAGCTCTGGCATTCACTGGTATTGATCCCACAAATCCTTTGCGAGGCGCGGTCAGTGAATACACAGCATTACATGCTATTTTCAAAATGCTCCGCAAAGGTATGAAAGATACTAACTGCAATCGTGCAATTATGGTCGCCCATAATGCCAATTTTGATCATGATTTTGTTATGGCAGCAGCAGAACGCTCTGGTTTAAAACGCAATCCTTTCCATCCATTTGCGACTTTTGATACCGCCGCACTTAGTGGACTGGTTCTTGGGCAGACAATCCTTGCCAAAGCTTGCATCACTGCGGAAATACCGTTTGATAGTAATCAAGCCCACAGCGCACTTTATGATACCGACCGGACTGCCCTACTTTTCTGTGAACTGGTTAATCGCTGGAAACGGCTCGGTGGCTGGCCATTAGCTTCCACTGACTCTACTGACGAAGCTCCCTAGAATATAAGCCCCATAGCTTATATAGCTATGGGGCTTAACATTCGCTCATCGTTCTGATGAATGATGATGCTTATTCCTGCTCACGGTATTTATCAGCAGTTTCTTTAATCAGCGTTTGTAATTCACCACGCTGATACATCTCAACAAGAATGTCACAGCCGCCTACCAGCTCACCATCAATCCAAAGCTGAGGAAAAGTCGGCCAATGAGCATATTTAGGTAACTCGGCGCGAATATCCGGATTTTGCAGAATATCCACGTAAGCAAAACGCTCACCACAAGCAGATATAGCCTGAACTGCCTGAGCAGAGAAACCACAGCTTGGTAATTTAGGAGAACCTTTCATATACAACAAAATTGGGTTTTCGCTAATTTGGCGTTTGATTTTTTCAATAATTTCCTGAGTCGTTGTATCAGAAACTGTGTTAGTGTTCATATTAGTAGTCATCATTATTGCTTCCTTAAAACTGCAAGCGCTATTCTCAGTATCAGAAAAGATTGATTCAGAATACCACTTTCTGCTCTGATTTTTCTACCGCGAACTTTTTACGTTAAATTCTTGCCATGATATGAAACAAGTGAGCGTTCGATATTTTCCCCTCACTGGGTGTATTCAGCCCCTATAACAGCTCAATTATACACCAGATCGCTGCTAAGCAGCATCTTTTACTCTGTTCTTTAGCAGAAAAATTGTTAAGATAATTACCAAAATAGCAACATGATAATAAGCTTAAATTTGCTCTGGCCATGATTAGTGTCTTTTAAGTCATGGTTTGTTGAGCCAAAAACCCGATATTAAAAAGGAGCATGCAATGTCTTTTGAATTACCAGCATTACCTTATGCCAAAAATGCCCTGGAACCGCACATTTCCGCAGAAACCCTAGAATACCATTATGGTAAACACCACAACGCTTACGTTGTAAACCTGAATAACTTGGTTAAAGATACCGAATTTTCTGGGAAATCTCTGGAAGAAATCATCAAAACATCTGAAGGTGGTATCTTCAATAATGCAGCGCAAGTCTGGAACCATACTTTCTACTGGCATAGCCTGTCACCAAATGGTGGTGGCGAACCAACTGGAAAAATAGCAGATACCATTAATCATGCCTTCGGTTCTTTTGCTGAATTTAAACAGCAGTTTACTGATGCTGCCCTGAAAAACTTTGGTTCAGGTTGGACATGGTTAGTTAAGAAAACTGACGGAAGCCTGGCTATCGTTAACACTTCTAATGCAGCCACTCCACTGACCGGCGAAGATAAACCAGTTCTGACTGTTGATGTTTGGGAACACGCGTATTACACCGATTACCGTAATGCACGCCCTCAATATTTGGAACATTTCTGGTCTTTGGTCAACTGGAAATTTGTTGAGGAAAACTTGGCTTAATAAGCTCAATTTTCATACCAAATTATAATAACAAGGGCGGGCTTTCTTCCATTCACTGAATAATGAATACCGGAAAACCGGCCCTTCAAGCAAGAGGTGTTACACGTCAATTCTTTTTCTTGATCCTGATTAGATAATACAAAGGCTTCCCCAAAAAACAATCATGATTAATGCACTGCCGGCAACCATTAATCCCAACTTCAGATCTGTACCCATAGAACTTCCTCAATGTACAAAGTAAAACTACCCAACACCATAAATTTTGTATAATCAGTTACCGTATTATCTGAAAAAACATACAACAATCTTGAATCTATACTCTTTATAGCATTGATTATTACTTTCACTTTTGAGTTAGATCAGACAAAATTCAAGGTTCATCGCTAAATTATTGCCAGCCATCACTCTATATATAAATATGTTGGCAAACGCTTAACAAATATCCATATCCAATAGATTTCAAGTTGAAGCATATCGGTAAATAGATGCTATCAACCAAAGCAGCAGCTTGAAAGATAAGGTATATAAATTTAGACCATAAGGTCAGGAGTCCTTTTTATCATGGCAACGATTAAAGATGTGGCCAAACGCGCTGGTGTTTCGACCACTACCGTATCCCATGTTATCAATAAAACCCGTTTCGTCGCCGAAGATACAAAGGCTACCGTTTGGGCTGCTATTAAAGAACTAAATTATTCCCCCAGCGCCGTTGCCCGTAGCTTGAAAGTTAACCACACAAAATCTATCGGATTGTTGGCAACGTCGAGTGAAGCTCCATATTTTGCTGAAATCATAGAATCTGTTGAAAATAGTTGCTATAGAAAAGGCTATACCCTGATTTTATGCAACTCTCATAACAATATTGATAAGCAGAAAGCTTACCTCGCCATGTTGGCACAAAAACGTGTAGATGGCCTGCTGGTAATGTGCTCCGAATACCCTGAGCAGCTTTTGGGCATGCTAGAAGATTACCGTAATATTCCCATGGTCGTCATGGATTGGGGCGAATCTCGGGGAGATTTTACCGATGCAATCATTGATAACGCTTTTCATGGTGGTTACTTGGCAGGCCGTTATTTGATTGAACGTGGTCACAGGGATATTGCGTCTATTCCCGGCTCTCTGGCAAGAAATACTGGCGGCGGACGTCACCAAGGATTTCTCAAGGCACTCAAAGAAGCCAATGTCGCTATTCGGGATGAGTGGATTGTGCAAGGCGACTTTGAGCCTGAATCCGGCTATCAGGCCATGTGTAAGATTCTGAATCAAAAACATCGCCCAACGGCTGTTTTTTGCGGTGGGGATGTTATGGCAATGGGGGCAATCTGTGCCGCTGATGAGCTGGGGCTACGCGTTCCACAAGATATTTCTATCATCGGTTATGACAATATCCGTAATGCCCGTTATTTTACTCCCGCATTGACCACGATTCACCAACCTAAAGAACGTCTGGGACAAATGGCCTTTTCAACGTTATTGGATAGGATAGTCAACAAGCGTGAAGAGGCACAAACGATTGAAGTCCATCCACGCCTCGTTGAAAGACGTTCTGTCGCGGATGGACCTTTCATCGACTATCGTCGTTGATAGTTAGTTTTCTTGCAACCATTCAGCATTAAGTGTTTCACTATCGCCAAGATAATCAAACAACCAACTTAATGCTGGTGAATGGCTTTTTTGCGACCATGCTAAGCAGCATGGACTATCAGGTAATGGTTGTTCGAGTTCGAGCGCTATCAGTTTTTTCTTGCGGATCAACGGTAATGCATGATGCTTGGGCACCATTCCCATACATAGTCCATCCATCAGGCAATTTAGTCCAACATTCCAATCTGGAACCACCAACCGTCGCTGATTATCTAAAGCCCACGTATCACGTTTGGGTAAGCTACGTGAAGTATCTTCTAAACATAGGCTAGGATAAGGTCGCATTTGGTCATCATTTAATTTTCCTGATATACCTGACAACTCATGCTCAGGGCTGGCTACGCATACCCAAGGCATGAATCCCATATCCTTAAAACTATACCGTTCACCAACAGGAGACGCCCGTGTCGCGCCAATAGCGACATCCACCCGCTCATCGACTAGTGCATCCCATACACCATTAAAGACTTCAGGGTAGATGAATAGCTCAATATCAGGAAAATGTCGGTAAAAATCCAAAATTAATTGGTGAGTTCTCTCAGGTTTTACAACTTGATCAACGGCGATACTTAACTGTCCCCGCCAACCATTAGCCACTTGTTGGCACTGATGTCGGGTGTGATTCATTTTTTTGATAACAGAGCGGGCTTCCTTGACAAAAATAGCGCCTGCTTCAGTCAAATCAACATCACGGTGACGGCGCTCAAATAAAGACACAGCCAACCATTCTTCAAGTTGTTTTACTGTATAGCTTATAGCAGAAGGTACTCGATGAAGCTCAGATGCAGCCGCACTGAAACTTCCTGTTCTGGCAACAGTATCAACAACTTCCAGAGAGTATTCAGACCACATATATCTTCCTTTCAATTTTTTTCACAGCATGGTGCAAATATTACCGTTTCACAAGTAAAAATCATGCCATATAGAATAAGTCGGGTATTCTCTTATCAACTACAAATCAAATTATTAACACCATGGAAACAAATAAAAATTCAATTCTATTCATGTTCTATCTCTCCGGGCTGAGTATGCTCGGTTACTTGGCTATCGACATGTATCTGCCTGCTTTTGACACAATGAAAGCAGAACTAGGTACTTCAGCAAATTCTATCAGTGCGAGTCTCAGTATTTTTCTCGCTGGCTTTGCCTTTGCCCAGCTGTTATGGGGGCAATTGTCTGACCGTTTAGGAAGAAAGCCTGTTCTTATTATCGGATTATCTCTATTTTCCATTAGCTGTTTAGGTATGCTCTGGATAACTGATTCCACGCAATTGCTTGTACTGAGATTTATTCAAGCGGTAGGGGTCTGTTCTGCGGCGGTTTCCTGGCAGGCTCTGGTCGTTGACAGATATGATACAGAACAAGCCAAACGCGTTTTTGCCATGATCATGCCTTTAGTTGCGCTTTCCCCTGCCCTTGCACCTTTATTGGGGGCATGGTTATTGACGCATGATGGCTGGAGAATTATTTTCCTTGTATTATTGGCAGTAACGCTCTTGCTGCTGGCTCCAACATTTTTATTAACCAATAAATATGGTAATACCGAAACTAATACCGACGGCAAAACAACGATTTCTTTCTTTAAATTACTAAGCTCCCCTGTTTTTAGTGGGAATGTATTGATTTATGCTTCTTGCAGCGCTGGCTTTTTTGCCTGGTTGACTGGTTCACCAACAATTTTGAATAATATGGGCTATGACCCTACCGATATTGGCCTAAGTTATATTCCGCAAACTTTGGCGTTTATGTTTGGTGGATATGGTTGTCGTATCTTATTGGAAAAAGTAAAAAGCGAAACAGTATTTCCAATTTTGCTGATTGGTTATGCTGTCAGTATGGTTATTATTTATTTGATTTCCATCTCCAATGAGCCTTCATTTATAGCGATTCTTATTCCTTTCTGTGTCATGGCTGCAATGAATGGTGCCTCTTATCCGATTGCAGTGGCAAATACTCTCTCTGTTTACCCTAAGAACAGTGGTAAAGCTGCCGCATTACAAAATGCATTGCAATTAGGGCTTTGTTTTGTCGCAAGTATGATTGTCTCGCTATTTATGAAATATCCTCTTCTATCGACAACAACAGTTATGGTTTCTACTGTTGTTCCCATGGCAGTAGGTTATTGGCTACAAAACAAAATTCCAAAAAACAATTAAACGTGAATCGAACAATTTCCGAACACAATAATAAATAAGAACATTATCATCTAAAGGTTACATCATAATGTAGCCTTAGATGATTGTTAAAATACTATTTCACTCATATACTCATACCACTTCACTATTCTAAAAAATTCGGAGTTCGAGGTTTTTCAGAACACAGAAGTTCTCTTTAATTTCAGGATGAATAAGCAATTTGTGCTTTCTTGATGATTTTCATATTTTTTCTAAATAATTCTTCTTGGTTTTAACATAATAAGAAACAACTATAAATAGGCTTTCATAATAGTGTTACACTCAAATTACAAGATTCCTTACCCTCGTTGTACGACGAGTCAGGAAGTGAACCACTATTTTGGAATGCTATTTATATAAAGTGATACCTAAAAATTCCATCACACAAATGTTGGAGAGCATATGAGTTCATCTTTCATTGAAGGTAAAAATACAATAATTGATTCCTGGCATAGGATCACCCGTGAATTGCTCCATGAAGCTGATATTGAAATCAACGGCAAACGACCTTTCGATATACATATAAAAAATCCAAACTTCTATAAACGAGTACTGAAAGAAGGTTCTCTGGGATTGGGTGAAAGTTATATGGATGGCTGGTGGGAATGTGATCGCCTTGATATTTTCTTTCATAAAATATTGCGGGCTGGTTTAGAACATCGCATACCAAAACGTATTAAAGATATTTTCCAGATAATTACCGCTCGGATATTTAATTTACAATCGCCCAAAAGGGCTTGGATTGTAGGTCAAGAACATTATGATTTAGGCAACGACCTTTTTACCCGAATGCTTGATCCTTATATGCAATATTCTTGTGGTTACTGGAAAGATGCCAATACTCTGGAAGAAGCTCAATCCCACAAGCTCCGTCTAATTTGTGAAAAACTACAACTATCCCCGGGGATGACATTATTAGATATTGGTTGTGGATGGGGTGGATTATCGGCTTATGCTGCAAAAAACTACGGTGTATCTGTTACTGGAGTCACAATCTCAGCTGAACAACAGAAATATGCGCAAGAACGCTGTAAGGATCTAAATGTAAAAATTATCCTTGAAGACTATCGAAATCTAAATCTTCAATTTGATCGCATTGTTTCCGTTGGTATGTTTGAGCACGTTGGCCCTAAAAATTATGCCACTTATTTTGATATTGTGAAAAAAAATCTAAAATCTGATGGCCTATTTCTTCTCCATACTATCGGATCTAATCGTGATAAATCGGGTGCCGATGCGTGGATCACTAAATATATTTTTCCAAATGGCTGCTTACCATCGATTCCAAGAATTGCCAAAGCCATTAATGGGGAATTTGTCATGGAAGATTGGCACAATTTTGGTGCCGATTACGATCGGACACTTATGGCATGGTATGAACACTTTATTTCAAGCTGGCCTGAAATAGAACATAACTACAGCCCGCGCTTCAAACGGATGTTCAGCTATTATTTAAATGCTTGCGCTGGTGCATTTCGAGCCAGAGATATTCAACTATGGCAGATTGTATTCAGCCCACAAGGCTTTGAAAAAGGACTGAGAGTACCCAGATAAAGCATATTCCACCGATAACATTCCAAAAGCTACAGAAACCGCATTTCTGTAGCTTTCATATTTGGTTGAATTTGTTTTAATACCGTCGTCAAAAAGCCTATATCACAACTCAATAATATTTTTTTATTGTTCTTCGATTTGAGACAATAACCTTTCCTGTTCTTTTTGTGCCATGACTCGCTCAACAGTGTCAACAACCGCCTGAGTCTGTGGATCAATCTCGATATTGACCTTTTGCCCAAGACGCCTCTTGCCGAGAGTAGTACGTTCTAATGTTTCCGGTATCAAGTGGACACAAAAACGATTATTCACTACATCTCCGATCGTCAGACTGATGCCGTCAATGCCAATAAACCCTTTATGCAAGATATACTTCATCAATTGCTTATCGTGAATTCGAAACCAGATTTCATGATTATTTTCAGAAGTGAAAATCTTGGCAATTTCAGCAGTCGTAATAATATGACCGGACATAAGATGCCCGCCAATTTCGTCACCAAACTTAGCCGCCCTTTCCAGATTAACCAAGTCACCTGCCTTAAGTTCGCCAAGATTAGTCAAGCGAAGTGTTTCTTTCATCAAGTCAAAGCTAATTAAATCGCCATCAATCTTCGTTACAGTCAAACAACAACCATTGTGGGAAACAGAGGCCCCCGCCTCAATTCCGGGTAATAATTCAGCCGGAAATTTAACAACATGGGTCCTGAAGTGCATTTTTTCATCAACAGCCACTATCGGCGCTTTTCCCTGAACAATACCTGTAAACATGGGAACCTCTTTAATAATTTTACCTAGCAAGTTAGTTTAACCCACTCATTGCTTTTAAACACTATGCAGGGTGTACGTAAATGTGGATACGATTCAATGAATAGTCTCAATTATTAAGTATAAACCCCGTATAATAATTGGATTAATAAAATGAGTCCTATACAATTAGTTGCTTATAAGCGATATATTTTCCGCTAACATCGTTTGCTCGCAGAAATATTCCTTGTTTTTTCAGTCAATTTTCAATCAAAAAGGTGTAGTACGTGCAGAAATATTTAAATGAAGCGCGTAGTTTGCTCGCTCTGGGAATCCCCGTCATCATCGCACAGTTTTCACAAACTGCGATGGGTTTCGTCGATACAGTTATGGCCGGTAAAGCCGGTGCTATTGAGATGTCAGCGGTTGCTGTAGGTACGTCTATCTGGCTACCCACTATTCTATTTGGTCAGGGAGTATTGCTTGCCTTAACGCCAATCGTGGCACACATGAATGGCTCCGGCCAGAGAAAAAGTGTCGCAAGTCAGATCCAACAAGGGTTTTGGCTGGCTACCTTCCTTTCTATTTTTGTCATCGTGATATTGTATAACAGCCGCTTTATTATAGAGGCACAACATAATATCGATCCTGTTATGGCCCAAAAAGCTACGGATTTTATCCACGCGATTATGTGGGGGGCTCCTGGCTATTTGTTCTATCAGGTTCTGCGAGGTCAATGCGAAGGGTTGTCGAAAACCAAACCAGCAATGATAATCGGTATTCTCGGGTTACTGGTTAATATCCCTGTCAACTATATTTTCATTTACGGCAAATTTGGTGCTCCAGAATTGGGCGGTGTTGGCTGTGGTGTTGCAACAGCAACCGTTTACTGGGTTATGTTCCTTCTGCTACTTGCATATGTTAAACATTCTCCTACCCAAAAGGACATCCAGACATTTAGCAATTTTGCAGCCCCTAAGTGGTATACCCAAAAGAGAATTATCCTGCTTGGCTTACCTATCGCCCTGGCAATGTTCTTTGAAGTTACACTTTTTGCGGTTGTCTCATTGCTGGTTTCTCCGCTTGGCGTTGTTTCCGTGGCGGGTCATCAGATATCACTCAATTTCAGCTCATTGATGTTTATGTTCCCTTTGTCATTGGGGATCGCGGCAACTATCCGTGTCGGCTATAACCTTGGTAAACAATCAATCGAAGGTGCTAAGATATCTGCATATACCAGTCTTATTGTTGGCTTGATCATTGCCTGTGTGACCGCCACTTTCAGCGTGCTGTTCCGCGAATATATCGCATTTATGTATAACGATAATCCTGAGGTTGTCATTCTTGCCTCTCATCTGATGTTATTTGCAGCTATTTATCAGCTTTCTGATGCTGTTCAAGTTATCGGTTCAGGTGTATTGCGTGGGTATAAAGATACGCGCTCGATCTTCTTTATCACCTTAATCTCTTATTGGTTTTTAGGACTATCGAGCGGTTATATTCTGGGATTGACTGATTATATTACTGAACCCATGGGACCAAAGGGCTTCTGGATAGGCTTTATTATAGGTTTAACCGCAGCAGCGTTCATGATGGGTTACCGGATTTGGTGGACACAAAAACAGTCGGTTAGTTTTATCCTGAAACGTTCTACTCGTTAATTTAGTATATTAAGTTATCAATCTAGGGGAAAAGCTTCAAATTCATTCTAAAAGACGTAAATGCGAGCAGTTGAACAAGAATTTGCACTTTTCCCCTTGCCAGAAAGCTCAGTGATCGTTAATATACGTTCCCGTTGTCAGTCACGTAAATTTAGATTGCGTCCGTAGCTCAGTTGGTTAGAGCACCACCTTGACATGGTGGGGGTCGGTGGTTCGAATCCACTCGGACGCACCAAATATCTGATTGATATTCAGTGAAAAATATTATGTGCGTCCGTAGCTCAGTTGGTTAGAGCACCACCTTGACATGGTGGGGGTCGGTGGTTCGAGTCCACTCGGACGCACCATTTCTTATAAGAAATTATCAATCCGCATTAAATAATCCTTGCCTTTTTATCATTATTTTCTTTGATTACATTTCTCTATACCCATTGGATTTCAAGATGCAACGCGACGGCAAGGGAATGACAAATTCGTCGGGAACGAATTTGCCCAGCCAAAGGCTGGCCTCCGGTGAAAGGCAGGAGCCTTTCATTAATCCCCTGGAGCATAGATAACGATGTGACTGGGGTGAGTGAGCGCAGCCAACAAAGCTGCAACTTGAAAGACGACAGGTATATAAACTAATTGTCTTCTAATCGTTGTCTCACTAGAAATTCATTTACATCTTGTTTGCGCAACAACTCCCTGATTTCTTTAACATGAACAGGATTATTTCCCCTTCTCCTTGTATAAATCTTTTCGAGAACCGTTTTTTTGATTCATTTCACAGAAATTAGTCTCTATAATACGTTCCCATCATAAGTTGAATGGTTTCAGCCAATTGATTTACCGAATTCAGAAAAAATTACAGATGAATAATCGTTCCCTGTCAGCATATCTGTATGTAACTGACCTTACGCTAAAAAAACCATTTAACGCGTTCTACTATCCATTTTTATCCGTTTTCCGTTATGTTGCGCAACTTACAACATCAGATGATGTTGGCATCAATGTCAATGGTTGACGAGTCACTATTTTATCCATTAAAACCAGTAGATAAATTGTCATGAAAAAAACCAAAATTGTTTGTACTATAGGGCCGAAAACAGAATCCGAAGAAAAATTGACTGAACTGCTCAATGCAGGCATGAACGTAATGCGTCTGAATTTTTCTCACGGTGACTACGAAGAACATGGTCAACGTATTAAAAATATTCGCGCAGTCACAGCAAAAACTGGCAAAAAAGCAGCAATCCTACTGGATACTAAAGGCCCTGAAATCCGCACCATAAAACTGGAAAATGGTAATGATGTTTCCCTCACTGCGGGCCAGACTTTCACCTTTACAACAGACAAAACCGTCATTGGTAATCAAGAGCGTGTAGCCGTAACTTATGCGGGATTACCAGCAGATCTGGCACCAGGTAATACTGTATTGGTTGATGATGGTTTGATCGCCATGACAGTTAAAAAAATCACTGCAACTGAGGTCATCTGTGAAGTATTGAACAACGGTGATTTGGGCGAGAACAAAGGTGTTAACCTGCCAAATGTTTCCATCAACCTGCCTGCTTTGGCAGAAAAAGACAAGCAAGATCTGGTCTTTGGTTGTGAACAAAGTGTAGATTTTATCGCTGCATCCTTCATCCGTAAACGCGCCGATGTACTGGAAATTCGTGAACATTTGAAGGCTCACGGCGGCGAGCATATCCAAATTATCTCTAAAATCGAAAATCAGGAAGGTCTGAATAATTTCGATGAAATTCTCGCAGCTTCCGATGGCATCATGGTTGCTCGTGGTGATTTGGGTGTCGAAATTCCTGTAGAAGAAGTTATCTTCGCACAGAAAATGATGATCGAAAAATGTAATGCGGCTCGTAAAGTTGTTATCACTGCAACACAAATGCTGGATTCAATGATCAAAAACCCACGACCTACCCGTGCTGAGGCTGGCGACGTTGCCAACGCTATCATAGACGGTACTGATGCGGTGATGCTTTCCGGTGAAAGTGCCAAAGGAAAATACCCAGTCGAAGCGGTTTCTATCATGGCAACTATCTGTGAACGCACAGATCGCGTTATGAATAGTCGAATTGAAAATACCCAAACCCACAAGCTGCGCGTTACAGAAGCAGTCAGCCGTGGCGCTGTTGAAATCTCTGAAAAGCTGGAAGCTCCACTGATCGTTGTAGCGACCTACGGCGGTAAATCTGCAAGATCTATCCGCAAATATTTCCCTAATGCACAAATTCTTGCTTTGACTACAAATGAAATCACTGCTCGTCAATTACTGTTGGTGAAAGGCGTTTCTACACAGATTGTAAAAGAAATCGCTTCTACCGATGATTTTTACCGAATTGGTAAAGAAGCTGCTCTGACAAGTGGCATGGCACATAAAGGTGATATCGTTGTTATGGTATCTGGTGCTCTGGTACCAAGTGGTACAACGAACACGTCCTCTGTTCACGTGCTTTAATTCTTTGTAATTTTAAATTGCAAATACAGTGCTGCCTAATTTCAGGCGGCATTGTCGATCATAAAGTAACATTAAAATGTTAAATCTACTGAGCATATAACAAATCGTTTTTTATATCTCATTATCGCTCATTATTATCATAGTGAACTTTATAACCTATACATTGTTACATTAGACAGATTTCCCAATTTGAAATAAAACAAAATTTCCGTTTTATTACCTATATTCAAAATTTATTAGCTTATTTTGAGATAAAGAACGGTAGATTTTTTTCGTAGCAAAAATTTATTCTCTTTCTAAAATAGTTTGTGTAATACTTAGATTGCTACTTGGAGACTAACTTAATCTAGAGGGTAATGTGATGAATCGTACTAAAGTTGTATTTGGTGCAGTAATTCTGGCTTCTACTCTGTTAGCAGGTTGTTCAAGCACAACTAAAGTTGAACAGCTAGCTTCTCAGGTTCAAACTCTGGGTTCTAAAGTTGACCAGCTGAGTAATGACCTCGGTTCTATTCGTTCTGATGTGCAATCAGCCAAAGACGAAGCAGCTCGCGCCAATCAACGCCTTAATAACCAAGTTCGTTCTTACAAGAAATAAACTTGTAGCAAATAACAAAAAATGGCGTACTACTGTACGCCATTTTTAACCCCTCTAATTCCCTTTTGTTTCTCCATCGGAGATCATCATCTATCAACCTTATTTCAAGTTTCTGGTTGATAAATTGGCCCAGGTTGATACAACCGAGGCACTTTGGCAGGTTTGATCTCGGTGATGTCTTTTTCACTAGTTTCAATCGGTCTTGAAATTTCCAACCCTTGCTGATTATTTGAGGGCTGCCCTTTATTCACCAACGTAGGCATTCCAGAACGACGGCTAATCGCTTGATCGACAATAACTTCATCTGTCTCACGATTATCAAGGAATTTCACCAGACCTTCCGAGCGCAGAATTGGAATCATCTGAGGATCATCATGCTCTGTCTTGGAAAGTGGCTGATGAACTTCCATATAACGTTTACCGTCCGGTTCTACAGTATATTTTATAGGTTCATTAATAACCTGAACACGTGTTCCTCGTGGAACAGTTCTGAATAAATCTTCAATATCATCAGGACGCAAGCGAATACACCCGGAGCTGACTCGCATACCGATGCCAAAATTCGCATTTGTACCATGGATAAGATATTCACCACGTCCGGCTGCTAAACGTAAAGCAAAATCGCCCATTGGGTTATCTGGGCCTGATGGCATTACAGCAGGTAAAGTAATCCCCCTACTTGCATAATCCCTGCGAATGTTGGCAGTGGGTGTCCATGTTGGATTTTCAATCAACTGACTAACTGAAGTTGTCATCGTTGGCGTATCGCGCCCAAGCTGCCCTATTCCAATGGGATATACAATGACATGATTGGTTCCCTTAGGATAATAATAGAGTCTGAGTTCAGCCAAATTGATAATAATACCTTGACGAGGTGTATCCGGGAGCAGCATTTGCGACGGAATAATAAGTTCCGTACCTGCCTCCGGTAAATACGGATCAACTCCGGGGTTAGCTTCCAGCATCGCCAGTAAACCTATTTGGTATTTGGCTGCGATAGATTCCAACGATAGCCCCTCGTCAGATACCACATAAGTGGTATTTTCACCAATCAGACGGCGATTGTCAGGTGGCAATGGGTACTCAATAGCATGGGCGACATTAGCCAATCCACTTAACGACAACATACCAATCAAGAACATGCCGATAAAAGTTAAAAAACGCTTCATACATGCCCCCTAAGATGATACTTGAATATCTGTGGTTAATTAATAGACTACTTTGTAAGACTATTCTATCGCATTCATTGTAAACAGTGTCAAATCGTTCCTGCCAGCCAGATACTGACAGGAGCAAAATGCAATACAATCATTCTAGAGGGATAACACTAAGATAAAACAGCCGTTGTCAGGCGAGATGTACAACATAATTGTTGTTGCTCATTATAGATGTCAATCTGCCAAACCTGATGTGAACGACCAAGGTGAATAGGTTTACAAATTCCTTTAACTGTGCCTTCACGAACAGATTTTAGATGATTGGCATTGATTTCCACCCCCACCACTGTCTGCTCACCTTCCGAGCAAAGATATCCCGCAAACGAACCGAGTGTTTCAGCCAATACTACAGATGCACCACCATGCAAAATCCCAAATGGCTGTTTAGTTCGTTGATCAACCGGCATCGTTGCTTCAATAAAATCATCGCCAATCTGGATAAATTCGATTCCCATATGATCCACTATACTGTTATTATTCATATTGTTAAGTGAACCCACATCTATATGACGTTTCCAAATCACGGTAATATCTCCAATAAGGCTTGTAATGGGTGTTTAAGTTGTTTTCCTTCTATGCGTTTCACTTGACTGCGGCACGAATACCCTGTGCTCAAACAATGTTCCAAAGACAGGTTTTTCAGTGCCGGAGCCCATGAAAGTTTGTAGATACCAACCGAGTTCTCCAGATTTTGCTTTTCATGTCCATATGTACCTGCCATGCCACAACACCCCACACTGAGATTATTCAAGTTATGACCAAAGTGACGGAAAATATCACCCCACTGCTTACCGCTATTAGGAAGTGATGTGGTTTCTGTACAGTGCCCCAATAAATACCAGTTATAATTGGATATTGAGTCATCACGTTTCTCTTGTGGCACTTTTTCCGGCAGAATGTTAGCCAGCCATTCATGAACTAATTGGACTTTAAAAGTGCCTCGCTGTTCTCCCAGAATATCTTTATATTCATCCCGATAACATAACACTAAAGCAGGATCGACCCCTACCATAGGGATATTCAGGCACGCCATCCGGTTAAAAAATTCGGCTGTTTTCCCCGCTGTCTTGGCAAATTGACTCAGGAATCCTTTCACATGCTGTGCTTTTCCATTAGGTGTAAATGGCAGTAACACAGGTTTATATCCCAATTTTTCCGCCAATTGGACAAAATCAGTGACAACTTTCGCATCGTGATAACTCGTAAAAGGATCTTGAACAATCAATACGTGTTGCTCACGCTGAGATGGTGATAAGTTTTCCAACTGTTCGAGCGTCGTCCTTGCTGCATAATGTCCTGCAAGTTGCAGTTGCAGGGTCGGATAAGAAAGCAAAGGCAGATCGACCATACCAATCGTATGCTGGCTGATTTTTTGTACCCAAGGTTGTTTTAAGAAGAAATTAAATACCCGAGGCGCTTTTGCCATTAATGGTGTGCTGTGTTCAACATTCGCCACAATATGATCACGCAATGGACGCAAGTAACGCCCGTGATAAAGAGCCAGAAAACGTGCGCGAAATGAAGGTACATCAATCTTGATCGGACATTGTGTCGAGCAGGCTTTACACGCTAAACAACCTGACATCGCTTCTTTCACTTCATGTGAAAAATCATATTCTCCTCGCCATGCCTGCCAGCTATAGCGGGTTTTTTCAATCAAGCCCCGTAAACTAGAGCGCTTCTGATTCAGCCCCTGCTCCAATAATTCGGGTTCAACACCCTGCTCTGTCAACAACCGTAACCATTCCCTGACAAGGGTAGCCCGGCCTTTAGGAGAATGAATGCGATGCTGGCTGATCTTCATTGAAGGACACATTGGACTTTTGACATCAAAATTGAAGCAAAGACCATTGCCATTACATTCCATCGCACCACGAAATTCAGTTCTCACATTAACAGGAATTGTACGATCATAAGTTCCGCGTTTGGCTGCATCGACTTTCATCATCGGGACATCGATCCCAATTGGTGAACAGATTTTTCCGGGATTCAACCGATTGAGTGGATCAAATGCCGCTTTTATCCAACGCAGTTCGCTATATAAAATTTCACCAAAAAAAGCTGGGCTATACTCAGCTCTAAATCCCTTGCCATGCTCCCCCCATAGCAACCCACCGTATTTGGCTGTCAAACGAACAATTTCATCGGAAATCTGCTTCATCAGGATTTCCTGTTGAGGATCACACATGTCCAAAGCCGGACGAACATGTAAAACACCGGCATCTACATGTCCGAACATACCGTAATCCAACTTATGGTTATCCAAAAGTTGCCGAAACTCAGCAATATAATCGGCAAGATGTTGGGGAGGAACGCAAGTATCTTCGACAAATGGGATAGGTTTGGCTGCCCCTTTGCTGTTACCGAGCAAACCTACGGATTTTTTCCGCATAGCGTAAATACGTTCGATATCCATCAAGTCATGGCATGTTTGATAGCCAATAACACCAGCCTGATTTTTTGCCATCAATTCATCAAGGCGCAAGCAAAGATCGTGAACCTGTTGCTCAATTTGCTGTTCATCATCGCCACTGAATTCGACAATATTCAGCCCTTGCATATCTTTATCAGGCACATCAATAATCAATTCCTTTACTGAATGCCAAATGATATCTTCACGCGCTAAGTTGAGTACCTTGGAATCTACCGTTTCAACCGAAAGCGCCTTGGCTGCCACCATAAAAGGGGCATTACGCAGCGCGGAATCAAAGGAATCATATTTGACATTCACCAACCGCCTGGCTTTTGGCAGCGGAGTAATATCTAGAGTGGCCTCCGTAATGAAGGCCAATGTACCTTCAGAGCCAGTCAGGATACGAGTAAGATCGAATGTCTGCATATCGTTACTGAACACATGGCGCAAATCATATCCCGTCAGAAATCGGTTGAGCTTAGGGAATTTCTCAATGATTAATTTGCGTTGCTCACGGCAACGTTCCAGTACTGTTTTGTAAACATGACCAATGATCGTTTCTTCCTGAGCAATCGATTCCGCTAATGATGTACTCATAGGTCGGGTATCAAACATTTCCCCACCCAATAAAACCGCACGCACACCAAGTACATGATCTGAGGTTTTACCATAAACCAGTGAACCTTGACCGGAAGCATCTGTATTGATCATACCGCCCAACGTCGCACGATTACTGGTTGATAGTTCAGGAGAGAAAAAGTAACCAAAAGGTTTTAAATATTGATTGAGTTGATCTTTAATTACACCCGCTTCGACTTTAACCCATCCCTGTTCTGGATTAATTTCCAGAATTCGGTTCATATAACGGGACATATCCACCACAATACCATTGTTAAGTGATTGCCCATTCGTACCGGTTCCCCCGCCACGGGGAGTAAATGTCAGAGCCTGAAAATGCCCCTTCCCGGCAACCCTTGCCAGCAGTACAACATCGGCACTGGAACGCGGAAATACAACGGCTTGTGGTAACAATTGATAAATGCTGTTATCTGTTGCCATAGTCAGCCGATCGGCATAGCTACTGGCAGTGTCCCCCGTAAAGCCAGCTTCTTTCAGTGCAGTCAAATAGTCCTGTGCCAGTTCACTGGCGTGGGGGGCTTGTGATATACGTGGGATCATTGGCTAGTTGCCCCTTTTCTAATTAGTATCCACATTGCTTTATTTATATACTATCTTGGTAATGTTACTCAGACAATTTTCTGAATAGAGAAGCTTTTAACAATATCACAATATTTATCAGTTTTGAGCAATCGATTAAATAACGTTATATTCAGTTACCATTGTTACTGCCAACAGTATTTTCAATCGCAACGAGAAATTATTTCATGGAAAAATCGCAAACCCGCCAGGATTTACCCAAGCTGCTATTCGCACTATTTTTCATTTTATTGCTTATTACGACCAGTTTTTGGGTCTTAAGTCCCTTTATTCTTGGGTTTATTTGGGCAGGAATGGTCGTTATCGCAACTTGGCCATTATTAGAGAAATTACAACGACGACTATGGGGAAAACGTTGGATCGCAGTCTTTATCATGACATTCCTCTTAGTCTTACTCTTTGTTTTACCTATCGCGTTACTTATTAGTAGCTTGGTAGAAAACAGCTCTCCATTGATTGCATGGGCAAAATCGCCCTCGGCTCTTGAACTGCCGCAATTAGAATGGCTGAACCGACTGCCTGTCTTTGGCGATGATCTGTACCTGAAATGGCAGGAATTGATTGCCGATGGCAGCAACCAGCTACTCAACAAAATTCCTCCTTATATCGGTAAAGCAGCAACGTGGTTTTTTACTCAAGCGGCCAACGCAGGTCGTTTTCTTTTCCATTTGGCTCTGATGGTCATATTCAGTGTATTGCTTTACTGGAAAGGTGAGCAGGTCATGCTGAGTATCCGCCACTTTGCCATCCGTCTGGCAGACAAACGAGGGGATGCAGTTGTACTGCTGGCTGCGCAATCTATTCGTGCTGTGGCGCTTGGTGTAGTTGTTACCGCATTGGTACAGGCTATCGCTGGTGGAATTGGGTTGTCAGTTGCAGGTATCCCCTATCCAATGATTTTAACATTGCTGATGTTTGTATGCTGCGTTGCCCAATTAGGGCCTTTGCTTGTCTTGATACCATCTATTGCATGGCTTTATTGGACAGGAGAAACAACATGGGGAACGATTTTAGCTATCTGGAGCCTCATTCTGACTACAATGGACGGCGTTCTTCGTCCTTTTCTTATCCGTCTTGGGGCTGATTTGCCAATGGTTTTAATCCTAACTGGTGTAATCGGCGGTATACTTTCATTAGGTGTTATCGGCTTATTTATTGGTCCTGTCGTACTGGCCGTTTCTTTCCGCTTACTATTGGCATGGATAAATGAAGTTCCTAAACCTGAGGGAAAAATGTCAGATACCAAAACATATTTCACAGAAAATAGCTTAAAATAATCAAATCAACGCGCGGGAATATTATTTTTCCGCGCAATTATAAAACAAGTTAATATATCAATCCAATTTTCTCGAAAATATAAATTCATTTAAAAAAATAAAAACCATCAAAAAATTGTTGCAAAAAAGTCATTTTACTAAATTTTCTTTTCCCTGATTCTATTTATTAAGAGGATTCTTAATGAATAAACTAATTTATTAAATTAGTATTATTTACATCGAAACAAATGTTTCCCAGTGAATTGTTATTTCAGCCTATAAACGCCATAGGCTGGGATAAACAAAGTATACATATATTGCTGTGTGTAGTCTTTGCCTGTCAGCCCATGATAGGCTTTTTTTTTTGGTGAAATTTTTCAGTTTTTCTTATCATAATTAATCATTCATAATAAAAAATATTATGTTATACGGAATATAAAAGCCTGCAAATATTCTAACAGGCTTTTTAATTCAGAATTAAACTCAATTAGCTATTTTGAGCCAAAGAAATCCAAGTCTTCACTACTGTATCAGGATTCAATGATAAACTATCAATTCCCTCTTTCATTAACCATTCAGCGAAATCTTCATGATCCGAAGGACCCTGACCACAAATACCGACATATTTTCCCTGACGTTTAGCCGCTTGGATTGCCATAGAAAGTAATTGTTTTACGGCATCATTACGTTCGTCAAATAACTCAGAAACCACCCCAGAATCACGATCTAATCCCAGAGCCAACTGTGTCATATCATTTGAACCGATTGAAAAACCATCAAAATACGCAAGGAACTGGTCTGCCAATAACGCATTCGATGGGATCTCGCACATCATGATAACTTTCAGTCCATTTTCGCCGCGTTTCAAGCCTTGAGATGCCAATTCAGCCACAACAGATTCGGCCTGGGCCACTGTACGTACAAATGGAACCATCACCTCAACATTAGTTAACCCCATAACATTACGCACTCGCTTGACTGCTTCACATTCTAAAGCAAAACATGGGCGGAAACTGTCAGAAATATAGCGACCGGCCCCCCGGAAACCCAGCATCGGATTTTCTTCGTGTGGCTCATACATATCCCCACCAACTAAGTTTGCGTATTCATTGGATTTGAAATCTGACAGGCGAACAATCACACGCTTTGGCCAAAATGCTGCTGCCAGTGTTGCAATCCCTTCAGTCAATCTACCGACATAAAATTCAACAGGATTATCATAACCAACCATCAGCGATTTAATCTGTTCTTGTAATTCAGGTGCCTGTTGAGAAAATTCAAGTAGCGCCCGGGGATGCACACCAATCATTCGATTAATGATAAATTCCAAACGAGCCAGACCAACGCCTTCATTTGGTAAGCAGGCGAAATCAAATGCACGATCAGGATTACCCACATTCATCATGATCTTCACATCTAATTCCGGCAATTTGTCAATTTGTGAACTCTGAACACTGAAATCCAATTTATTCTGGTAAACAAACCCCGTCTCACCTTCCGAGCAGGAAACGGTTACCAATTGCCCTTCTTTCAGACGCTCAGTAGCATCTCCACAGCCTACAACGGCAGGTATTCCTAATTCACGGGCAATAATTGCTGCATGACAAGTACGTCCGCCACGGTTAGTGACAATAGCCGCAGCTTTTTTCATGATAGGCTCCCAATCAGGATCGGTCATATCGGTTACCAGCACGTCCCCGACTTGGATTCGATCCATTTCACTGAGATTATGGATAACCTTAACAGCCCCAACGCCGATACGATGCCCAATCGCCCGACCTTCCACCAGCACACTACCTTGTTCATTCAGTTGGTAGCGCTCCATTACTTGTTGGTTTGAACGGACAGTTTCAGGACGGGCCTGTACAATATATAACTTGCCATTGTGCCCATCTTTCGCCCATTCGATATCCATCGGACGCCCATAATGTTTTTCAATCAACAAGGCCTGTCTTGCCAGTGCTTCTACTTCACTATCTGTCAAAGAGAAACGATTGCTCAGTTCATCTGAGACATCCTCAGTACGCACTTGTTTTCCATGCTCTTTACTATCCGCATAAACCATGCGTATCTTTTTGGAGCCAAGATTTCGGCGTACTATTGCAGGACAATTATTTATCAACGTTGGCTTATGGACATAAAACTCATCAGGGTTAACAGCCCCTTGTACGACCATCTCACCCAGACCATAAGCTGATGTAATAAATACAACCTGATCAAAACCTGATTCAGTGTCGATAGTGAACATCACGCCAGACGATGCCAGATCAGAGCGCACCATGCGCTGAACACCTGCTGAGAGTGCAACACCACGGTGGTCATATCCCTGATGAACACGATAAGAAATGGCACGATCATTGAAGAGGGACGCAAAGACATGTTTGATGGCAACCATAACTGCATCAATGCCTTGTACATTCAAGAAAGTTTCTTGCTGTCCAGCAAAAGAAGCATCCGGCATATCTTCTGCTGTTGCGGAAGAACGCACGGCGAAAGAGGCATCAGGTTCGCCTTCAGACAATTGCAGATAAGCATCACGGATATCGTTTTCGAGTTGAGACGTAAATGGCGTATCAATCACCCACTGACGAATCTGTGCACCAGCTCTGGCTAATTGATTAACATCATCAACATTGGTTTCATCCAGCAACTGATAAATACGCTGGTTCACACCACTTTGTTCCAGAAAATCATTAAATGCTTGTGCAGTCGTCGCAAAACCATTGGGAACAGAAACACCGAGTTCAGCCAAATTGGTAATCATCTCGCCAAGAGAGGCGTTTTTACCACCGACTCGATTAACGTCATTCATGCCTAATTGATTATACCAGAGCACATTGCTTGGGATGAGGCCACTATTGGACATTAGAAACTATCCTTTTTTTACATTCGGAGGTACAAACCGGGAAAATTCAGGCTGCTCTTCACAGCAGGAAATAGCCTAGCACATTGTTTTGTCAGATATGGAAAGGTGAATCGATCAACCCAACAATATTATTTTTTTACACGTATAATTGGAAACCCAGGTTGCTCTGATAGTTTTAAATAAAAACGATTCAGCTAACAACTCAAAATGAGATTACGCATAACCAATTTAATAATATAAAGAAGAAGATAATGACAGAATTTTCCCCATCCCAAACAGCTAAAAATGAAATTTTGGAACGTAGTGTATTTTTTATTTCTGACGGCACAGCAATCACAGCGGAAGTATTGGGTCATGCCGTATTGTCCCAATTTCCTATTGCCATTACCTCCTATACCCTGCCTTTTGTGGCCAGCAAAGCTAGAGCAGAAGAAATTAGGGAGCAAATAAACGCGATATACCAACAAACTCATATCAGGCCATTAGTTTTTTATTCCATTATTTCAAATGAAGTCAAAAGTATTATTATTCAGAGTGATGGTTTCTGTCAGGATATTGTCCAAACGTTGGTCTCACCATTACAACAAGAAATCGGTTTGGAGCCAAAACCAGAATTACACCGGACTCACGGTTTATCCAAAAAAAATCTGAGCCAATATGATGCCCGCATCGCTGCCATTGATTATGCTCTTGCTCATGATGATGGCATTTCACTACGCAATCTTGATCAAGCTCAAGTCATTATCCTTGGGGTATCCCGTTGTGGGAAAACACCAACAAGCCTTTACCTTGCAATGCAATTTGGTATTCAGGCCGCAAATTATCCTTTCACCGCTGATGACATGGACAATATCCGATTACCCGCAGCCTTAATGCCCTTTCAGCATAAATTATTCGGCCTGACGATCAGCCCGGAAAGACTTGCTGCCATTCGGGAAGAACGGCTCGAAAACAGCCGTTATGCTTCATTAAGACAATGTCGGATTGAAATTGCTGAAGTTGAGGCTCTATTTCGTAAAAATAAGATTAATTATTTAAATACCACCAATTATTCTGTCGAAGAAATTTCAGCCAAAATTATTGACTGTATTGGGCTGAAACGCCGGATGTTCTGATTTCCAAAAACTAAAATAACTGAGTGGTTGACACTATTTGTTCACGACACTATTTGTTCACGACACTTTCTCGCGCAAATATCATTATTGTCTGTTAAATTTGCTGGAGGTTGAGTTATTGTGATCTCAGTCATCCCAGACAATGTTTCAATGTGAAGTAGAATTCGAGAAAGTATATGTACAAAACAGATGAGTTAAGAACCCACCGCATTGATAGCCTGATAACACCTAAAGAGCTTGCCGAGCAATATCCTATATCAGAAAAGACCCTGCAAAATGTGACATTGTCACGAAAACGAATCGAATCAATCCTGACAGGCGATGATAGCCGATTATTAATCATTATCGGCCCTTGCTCCATTCATGATGTTGATGCAGCCATTGATTATGCTTCCCGCCTGCATACACTGCGCGAAAAATACCAGCACAGTCTGGAAATTGTCATGCGAACCTATTTCGAGAAACCAAGAACAGTTATTGGCTGGAAAGGTCTGATTTCAGATCCCATGTTAGACGGATCTTGTCAGGTCAATAAAGGTATTTCGCTTGCCCGTAAGTTATTAATTGATATCAATGATCTAGGTGTGCCCACTGCTACAGAATTTCTGGATATGGTCACAGGCCAATATATTGCTGATTTAATTAGCTGGGGTGCCATTGGTGCCAGAACGACAGAAAGCCAGATTCACCGGGAAATGGCCTCAGCCCTGTCCTGTCCTGTCGGGTTTAAAAATGGGACTGATGGCAATACACTTATCGCCATTGATGCAATACGTGCTGCCCGAGCCAAGCATATGTTTCTCTCCCCGGATAAAAACGGTCAGATGACTATTTATCAAACCAACGGAAACCCCTATGGGCACATTATTATGCGCGGCGGGAAAAAACCGAATTACGGCGCTGAGGATATTGCAACAACCTGCCAAAAATTACGCGAATTTCATCTACCTGAGCATTTAATTGTGGATTGCAGTCATGCTAACTGCCAAAAAATTCATCGTCGTCAGTTGGATATCGCAAGAAATATTAGTGAACAAATTCAATCTGGCTCAACATCCATTGCGGGTGTTATGGCTGAAAGCTTTTTGACAGAAGGTGCACAAAAAGTCACTCAGGGAGAACCCTTAACCTACGGGCAATCTATTACTGATCCATGCCTTGGCTGGCAGGATACAGAACAATTTATCAACATTCTTGCTGATGCTGTTGAAAATCGTTCCTGAATCCTTTCTTTATTCTGGCTCCTAATCGATTGTCGGAGCCAGTCGAAAATTCAAATAAGTCATATAAAATCAAAGGATTAATACTTAATTTTAGGTACAGAAAAAAATAACTTGAAGTTAGCCATTATTGAAACGATAATTATTCTCAATATTAGAATAATTACTGTTCAGATTTGGTATGGATAAATTAACGAATTATCGACTCGGCTACACTAATTTTCTACAACAGCATTTCCTTCCTGAACTACCCTGCAATGCTGTAAAAGGCAGTTGTATAGATAGTCAGCAACTATTGGAAAAATCGTATGTGGTGAAAGTTGACTTTCAAAACAGATTTTTTCGCTATATTCAACCAAATCCACCAAATTTATTCTGACATAATAAAAATTTTAGCAAATTCACCTACTGAATATCAGCGAGGTGATTAGCTCTTTGTGTTCATAAAAATGCTATTTAAGCATGGAGATTGACCTGCATGATCATAATTAAATCGCCAAGTCTGAAATTGTCTACATTAAGCGTAGTCATCTTAGCGAGTTTATCATCTGCTAATGCTGAAACGATGCATTCTGAAGCAACGCTTTCTAAAAAAGACAAATCATCTAAAGACACTTTAACTGTTTATGCCACCGGTAATGTACGTGACAGTTTTGAGGCACCCATGATGGTTACAGTCATTGAGAACAATTCAGCCAGCAGTAAAGTTGCAGGTAATGCGAATGATTTAATCAGCAAAATCCCCGGAATTGACATTGCCGGCACTGATCGTGCCAATGGGCAAAACATCAATATGAGGGGTTACTCCCAAAAAGGCGTTTTAACCCTTGTAGATGGTGTCCGCCAAGGAACCGATACCGGACATATTGGGGGGATATTCCTTGATCCTGCTCTGATTAAGCAGGTTGAAGTGGTCCGTGGTCCATCAGCCCTACTCTATGGCAGCGGTGCTCTGGGAGGTGTAATTGCCTATCAGACAGTAGATGCTGCTGACTTATTAGAAGAAGGTAAAAACAGTGGTTTTCGCGTCTTTAGCCGCGCAGGAAGCGGTGATCACAGTCTAGGATTTGGTGGCTCTGCATTTGGTAAAACAGAACAATTTGATGGTGTGTTTGCATTTGGCACCCGCGATGTAGGCAATATCCGCTACAGTAACGGCTTAAAAGGCCGCAATGATGAAACCATCGGCAACATGCTGGCAAAAGGCTCTTGGAAGATAGATGACAACCAAACACTGAGTGGCAATTTGCGTTATTACAGTAATGAAGCACATGAGCCTAAAAACCCTCAAAATCCTACATATACAAATAATGCTCAACGGACAGATCGCACCACCGCCCAGCGTGATGCTCAACTAACCTATCAATTAAATCCTTTGGAATACAAATGGCTGAATGCAAAAGCGGATATCTATTATTCCGATATCAATATTAATAATAAGAGTGAGGACAAAGGATTTGAAGGCCGTAAACAAGAGACTTACGGTATAAAATTTGAAAACCACTCACATTTGGCAAACACGGCTTTTGCTGCGCATCAGCTTACTTATGGTGGTGAAACTTATAAGCAAAAGCAAAAACCAAGCAGTCATCTTGTAGAAGGTTTCCCGGATGCCGATATGCATTTTGTCTCTGGCTGGTTCCAAGATGAAATGACGCTGCGTGATTTACCCGTTTCATTTATTGCGGGTACTCGTTATGACAATTACAAGGCTTCAAATAGCAAATATGACGATATCAGCGCTGATAAATGGTCATCAAAAGGGGCTGTCAGCATTACTCCAACAGATTGGTCAATGCTATTTGCTTCCTATTCCCAGGCATTCCGTGCCCCAAGCATGGGCGAAATGTATTCTGATTCCAGACATTATCCTGGAAACTACTGGATACCTAATCCAAACCTACGTCCTGAGAGTAATGCGACACAAGAATATGGCTTCGGATTACGTTTCGATGATGTGTTTGTTAATAATGATGGTCTGAAATTCAAGGCCAGCTATTTTGACACTAAAGCAAAAGATTATATTACATTCATCATAGGAAGAAATTTCACACAATCAATTAACATTCCAAAATCTAAAATTTGGGGCTGGGATGTTTCTATGACATATGATTCTGACTGGTTTACTTGGGATCTTGCTTACAATCGTACAACAGGCAAAAATGAAGAAACTGGTGCATCTATAGGTGCTTTAAGTCCAGATACCCTAACCAGCACATTAGATATTCCATTATCCAGAACAGGTTTCTCCATTGGATGGATTAGCAAGTTCACCCGACATACCCAATTCAATGGCATATATGGCACGAATAAAGATGAATACGGCCAGAAAATTTCACAATACGCAGGTTATGGAGTCAATGATTTTTATATCAGTTATAACGGTGATGGAATATTCAAAGGGTTAACCACCTCTGCTGTACTGGCTAATGCTTTTGATAAAGAATATTACTCATCGCAGGGTGCACCACGAAGTGGTCGTAATGCCAAGTTGCTCGTCAGCTATCAGTGGTAAGTAGCCACGGAACATACTATTAATTCTAAAACGATATTTATTTTCAAACTCGGTTTTTTAAGGAGCTAACAACTGTGAATCAGTCACTTTATGAACGTTACCAACAAGCCAAAGAAGATAACAAAGCTAAATATGCGCGTGATCTGGCTACTTACCTGAATGTCAGCGAAGGAGAGCTATTGCATAGCCGCGTCGGTATCGATGCAAAACGTCTAAGTATTGATGCTCCTACCCTGCTTCAAGAACTGGCTACTGTTGGAGAAACCAAGGCGATTACTCGTAATGATTTTGCCGTTCATGAACATATTGGTCGTTACGAAAATACCAAATTCAGCCAACATGTTGGTTTGATCCTCAACCCACGTGAGCTTGATCTGCGCTTATTCTTCGAACACTGGAACAGTGTTTTCTCTTTGGTTGAACCAGCTAAGAATGGTATGCGTCACAGTATCCAATTTTTTGACCGCCAAGGTGATGCATTGCATAAAGTTTATACCACTAAAAATACAGATATGGCGGTATGGGACGCACTGATCGAAAAATATCAGACCAGTGAAAATCCAGCATTGGAGATCCAGCCAGAAGAAGCGCCTGAACACACAGAAATCACTGAACAATTGAAAGTACAGTTAGATGAAGAATGGCGTGCCATGACTGACGTTCATCAATTCTTCATTATGATGAAGCGCCATAACTTGAATCGTCAGCAAATTTTCAATGCAGTAAAAGATGATTTGGCATATCGTGTAGACAATTCAGCATTATCTCAACTTTTTGAAATAGCGCATAAAGATCAGAACGAAATCATGGTCTTTGTCGGAAACCGTGGTTGTGTCCAGATTTTTACTGGTCAGCTGGAACGTTTGATGCCTTATCAGGAAGAAGATTCTGCTCAGAAATGGCTCAACATTTTCAACCGCAATTTCACTCTGCATCTGATTGAAAGTGCTATCGCGGAAAGCTGGGTCACCCGCAAACCAACCGATGATGGTTTTGTTACCAGTCTGGAATTGTTTGATGCGAATGGTAACCAAATCGCGCAATTATACGGTCAGCGCACCGAAGGTACTCCTGAGCAGACTCAATGGCGTGAGCAAATTGCCGCTCTGTCTAAATTGCAACCAGAACAGGAAACTTGCATAGCATGAAAAAGTGGCTTCTAACATTTATGCTTGCCATCTCTTGCAATGCGTTCTCTGCTGAACGTATTGTGACAGTTGGTGGCGATGTGTCTGAAATTGTTTTTGCACTTGGCGAAGGACAGCATGTTGTTGCGAGGGATAGTACCAGTCTAAATCCCAGAGAATTACTCTCACTACCCGATGTAGGATACATGAGAATGCTTAATTCAGAAGGTATTTTAGCCATGCGCCCATCACTGGTGATTGCAAGTGAATCGGCTCAACCTTCTCTGACACTAAAGCAAATCGAAGATTCCGGTGTAAAAGTTATTAAAGTGACCAGCGAAACCTCGTTAGAAGCCGTTCCTAAAAAAATCATGACCGTCGCTAAGGCGGTCAATCAGGAAAAACGTGGTGAAGAACTTGTTGCCCAGTATCGTCAACAATTGGCTGATATCACCACGTCAGAGATTCCCGCCAAAGTAATTTTTATCATGAGTCATGGCGGTGCCAAGCCTATGGCAGCAGGTCAACAGACTGCTGCGGATAAGATGATCCATGCCATTGGTGCGAAAAATGCCATGCAAGGTTTTCAGGGATACCGACCTTTATCTCAAGAAGGCGTTATCGCCAGTAAACCCGATTTATTGTTGATCAGCACCGAAGGACTGAAAACTTTGGGTGGTCTGGAAAAAGTTTGGCAACTTCCTGGGTTAAACTTCACACCCGCCGGCAAGAAAAAACAGATTATTGTTGTTGATGAAATGGGATTGCTCGGATTTGGTTTACAAACTCCTGCTGTTATGAAACAAGTCCGTGAAGCAGCGGAGAAGATTCAATGAGTCGTTCTCAATCCCCCACTATCGGCTTAATGATACTGAGTTTATTGTTATTTTTATTAGCAATTAGCTCCGCCAATATGGGGGCATTGCCACTTTCCTTTAAAACTTTGTGGGAATCCTCTTTGGATGACCCACAATGGCAGATTTGGCTAAATATTCGGTTACCAAGAATTCTATTGGCGATCATCGTTGGATGCGCACTTGCTGTATCAGGTGCTGTAATGCAAGGGTTGTTCCGCAATCCTTTGGCCGACCCCGGATTATTGGGGATCAGCAGTGGATCAGCACTGATGGTCGCCATGGCTATCGTTTTTCCTTTTACCTTATCTGCCAGTATTGCATTATATAGCCACATTATTGCAGCCTTTGTTGGCAGTTTATTGGTTTCACTTCTGATATTTTCACTTAATAAATATAGTCACGGTAACCTGTCAAAACTATTGCTTGCTGGTATTGCCATTAACGCATTGTGCGGGTCATTTATTGGTGTATTGAGTTATATCAGTAATGATCAGCAGTTGCGTCAGTTTACCATTTGGATGATGGGTTCACTGAGCCAAATTGAATGGCCAACGCTGGCTATTGCTGCATCACTCATTATTCCCATTTGTATCCTGACATTCAGCCAGTCACGCAAACTCAATTTGCTACAACTGGGTGATGAGGAAGCGCACTATTTGGGTCTGAATGTCCAGCGCACTAAATATCAATTATTGTTGTTAAGTGCCTTATTGATTGGGTGTGCAGTTGCTTTAACAGGCATTATTGGTTTTATCGGGTTGGTTATTCCTCACCTTGTCAGGCTCCGGTTTGGTGGCGATCATACTTGGTTGCTGCCAATGTCCGCTCTTGGCGGTGCATGTCTTTTATTAACAGCGGATACACTGGCCAGAACATTAGTCTCTCCTGCTGAAATGCCAGTAGGGCTTATCACCGGTTTGATCGGTGCCCCCTATTTTTTATGGCTTATTCTTAAGTCATCAGGAGGCCGTTTATAATGGAGCCGCTCATGTCAGATGATTTGCTTGAAGCGCAAAATTTAAATTATTTCATCGGGCAGCGTCAAATAATCAAAGACGTTTCACTTTCCATTCGTCAAGGAGAAGTTGTTGCCATTATTGGCCCGAATGGAGCAGGAAAATCTACTCTGTTACGGCTTTTAACAGGTTTTATTCCCCCTAATTCAGGAAAATGCTTATTAAAAGGCATTCCTATTTCTCAGTGGCCGATGAAGCAATTAGCTCGTACTCGTGCCGTAATGAGGCAATATAGCTCTCTTTCTTTCTCCTTTAGTGTGGAAGAAGTCATTGCAATGGGGCGTGTCCCCCATGAAAATACTCACAAGAAAATCGCTATTAATGAAGCCATTACATTGACAGAATGCGAAGAGTTGCGAAATAGGAATTATCAGCAGCTATCTGGAGGGGAGCAACAACGAGTGCAACTGGCAAGAGTTTTGGCTCAACTCTGGCATCCAGAACCAACTGAATCGTGTCTGTTTTTAGATGAGCCTACCTCCGCACTGGATCTTTATCATCAGCAACATACATTACGGCTGGTTCATCGCCTGACACGCCAAACTCCTCTTGCCGTCTGCTGTGTACTGCACGATTTAAATCTGGCAGCACTTTATGCCGACAAAATTTTCCTGTTACACAAAGGGAAACTAGTCGCATCCGGTATCCCAAAAGATGTGCTGTGCGATGATATTCTCAAACAATGGTATCAAGCCGATTTAGGTGTGACTCAACATCCTGAAACCCACCAACCACAGATTTATCTCAGGCAATAAAAATATCACTTATCTCCTTTACTCTTAAAATTGAGGCAAATTTTGTTGATGAATGCAAAATTTGCCTCAATTTTAACTACATTACTTCAAATGCAGAAAAAACAACCAGATTAATAATAGTTACAAGCGTAAAATTCCGGTCATCAAACTGACAAATATTCATTTAAAAAAATGTAAAACAGTCAGCAAAAAAACAAACACACTCATGTAAAAATAAAAAACAATATCTGAACATAAGTGTGTGGCGACGGATTCTATATTACTGGCCGATATTTTTATATTTTCCATGCCATTGATATACCCATTGGATTTAAAGATGCAGCGCGACGGCAAGGAGCGAATCCCCTGGAGCATAGATAACTATGTGACCGGGGTGAGTGAGCGCAGCCAACAAAGCGGCAACTTGAAAGACGACAGGTATAAATTCATATGACGAAATATCAAATGGATATTTATACCCAATAGATTCCGAAGTACGGCACGACGGCAAGGAAGTTAATCCTCGACAGTAACTGGGGTGAGTAACACCGACAACAAAACAGCACATTTTGCGTATACGATAAATAAGAAATTCTTAAAATGTCCCACACAATAACGCCATTTATTATTTGTATATCGGTATCTTTTCAGCAAAAAACCCACCCATGTGGGAGGTAGATATGTTAGAAAGTGTTATCAACGATATTGTCAGATGGCTAGAAAGCCAACTTCAACGGACAGAAGGTATCAAAATAGATGCTATTGCTCATAAAAGTGGTTATTCCAAATGGCATCTACAGCGAATTTTTAAGGAGTTGAAAGGCTGTACACTAGGTCAATATGTACGGCGACGTCGCCTCCATGAAGCAGCCAAGTCTTTGCGGGAGGATAATTTACCGATTCTTGATATTGCCCTGCAATATGGTTTTAGTTCTCAAGCAACATTTACCCGCATCTTTAAAAAGCATTTTAATACTACTCCGGCTAAATTCAGAGAGAATGGGCACCTACCTGAATTCAAAACGTTCCTACAATGTGAAGAATAAATATTTATAATAAGTACCGCCCTTTATGGTCAACCTCCCTTTAGTTGACCATTTTTTATACTTTGTCAAATCTTAAGTCACTTCAATTCGCGGATAATCCACTTATAGACTTGCTGTAATTCTACAGCCAAAGGGGGGTATTGTTCACTGAGCTGCTGAATGATATTTCCAACCGCTTCTGACTGATACAACACTCCAATCAATTTCTCAGCCAATAACTCAAACGGAGCAGGTTCCAAACTGTCGGTAAACATTTGACAACGGCTGATTGCCCCCTGCTCAACATCAATATGTAATTCAATTCCACCCCAACCAAATCGTGTATCCAATGTATGGCTAAATGCAGGTGCCTGACCAAAATTCCATTCCCAGCTACTTTGTTTAGTATAAATATCACTAAAACCAGGTAAATCAGGCAAAACCTGTGGTGAAATTATTTCCGCTTCAGCTGTTTCAGCAAAATATTCAAAAAATGCGTCTATTATGCCCTGACAAACAGACTCATGAGTGAGATCAGGCAGTAATTCAGATAAATTCGTGACTCTGGAACGAACAGAAGTGATGCCTTTTGCTTGTAACTTTTTAAGATCAGGCTTGAGATAATCAGCAAGGCGGTTCAAGTCCGCATTAATCAGCAAGGTTCCGTGGTGAAATCCACGATCTTTAGTTTCTTTATACGCCGAGCCTGAGATCTTACGTTCTCCTTCAGGAGAAGGAAGTACCAAATCATTGCGACCAGAAGCCGTTGCATGAATTCCCGATTTTCTTAACCCTTCCAGAATGATCTGAGTAGAGACTGTTTTATTATATTCAGGTTTACCTGCCATAAAGGTGAAGCAAGTATTCCCTAAATCATGAAAAACCGCCCCTCCACCACTGCTGCGCCGAGCCAGTTTTACGCCATCCTGCTCCATTCGCCGGGTGTTACATTCTTTCCATGGATTCTGCGCACGCCCAACTACAACAGTATTAGCATTGCGCCATAAAAACAGAACTCGCTGATTTGGTGGCATCTGGCGAAAAATACACTCTTCAACAGCAAGATTAAACCAAGGATCATGAGAATCTGACATCAGCAAACGTAATGTAGACATACTTAACTCCGGCAAAGAAAACAGTGCCTTAAGATAACATAAAGTACTCAGGAATAGTGGCAGGAAGGCGGAGATTACATCCGGCGGGCTTGCCAAGAAACCCGACGCCAATACACATTGTCAAGGGAGGAACGTATTACACCTTTGCTGGTGGATGCATGGATAAATTCATTGTTAGTATCATAGATACCTACATGTAGCCCACTCTCGCCACTACCGGTCTTGAAAAATACCAGATCTCCCGGCATCAGATCAACTTTGCTAATCTTTGTACCTAATTTGGTTTGCTCATGAGTTGTGCGTGGAAGCCGGATATTGAAACGATCATAAAAAGTGCGATAGACAAAACCGGAACAATCAATACCATGCCTATTAATTCCACCATAACGATATGGAGTGCCATGCCATTGATCAAGTTGATCTTTTAACTGGGTGATAACCATTATCGGGTCAGAAAGGGCAGCTTTCAACGGAGGCAAGTTGGATTTGGAAATAGGATTGCTACAGCCAATAAGGAAAAAACTGAATAATAGACATAAATAACTAGCTCTTATTATCATCTATTTTCCCCCAGTGACCATATAGAAACACGCAAACTTTATCTGGCACGAGATAAAAAAACAAGTCTCTCTCGATTTCCCTTTCATATCGTACGATATTGCCTATTACGCTATAAATGGCGATCAGTGAGATTATTTTTTTCGGGTCGGCTGATTAACCAGACTCCCAGTAAAATAAAGATAATACCTGCTGTCTTTAATAATGAGACAGTTTCATTGAACCAGGGAAGTAAGGCGGCCATTATATAAACAAGTGCATAACTCAAGCTAATAACTGGATATGCTTTGTTCAATGGCAGATATTTCAAGGTAAAAAACCAACATAGCATAGATAATGCATAACCCGCCAACCCTGCCATGATCATCAGCAAAGGATTATGGTTTTTCCAAAGCCAGCCGATATCCAGCCAATGTACCGACAATGAAAGCTCAGGCAGGCGTGCAACTCCCCATTTCAATAGCAATTGAGCGATAGTGATCAATAAGACGCTTGCCACAGCCCAAAGATAACCTTTCATTGCCCCAGACTCATCAACAAAATCCCCAACATTATCGCAAAAACACCGATCCAGTGTTTCAGCCCTACTTTTTCCCGATATATAAATTGCCCAATCAAAGTCACAATGACAAAATTAATACTTAACATGGGATATGCGATACTGAGCGGCAAAAATTGCAATAACCGCAACCAGAATATCATTCCTATTCCCAACAGAAGAATAGCACCAGATAACCATATCGCCACAGATACCCCTTTATAGGGGGTATCTTTTTTCTGCCAACAAACAACTGCCTGTTTTTGGCATAACTGCCCCGCACAAGTCAGCAGACTCACCAAAATTAATAGCGCCATATTGCTGCTCATGGCTGTTTCTTATAAATGACGAGTACAAAACGATGATTACTGCGCATAATATCTGGTGTCGGTAATTCAGGAAGTTTACCTTTTGACGATAACAGCAAGACGATTGATACCTGTCCTTCTCTACGTGCTGTTGCTAACCACTCAGGAAATTCTTCTTGTGTCACATATCGGTACTGGCTGTCTGGGTAAGAAAGACCATATTCCAATTCTCCCGGACGATCGAACATATAAATATCACTACGCTTTAATTCCCATGCAATCGCAGCTCCCACGCCAACGGACTGGGACAGGATATATTTACTGTCTGCCAGCTCATGTTCATTTTGTTTAATGAAAGACTGAGGAAGTTTGGAATTAATTGTCTTAGCAGGTAATACACCGCCTATCGACAAACTGAGCATAATTGAACAAGCAGCTGCCCATAACCAATATTTACCATCACGAACAAAACACAGGTAGCCAATGATTCCCCAAAATCCAAAAGCAATGCTCCCCATAATCCATTTCAACCATTCATTGGACTGGTAAAGAGGGGGATTGACCAATGTTCCCATACCAAAGAGCGTTAAAATTGCAAGCAACCCAAAGAAGACATTCACCAGACCGTTTATCTTCAGTGCCTTCATCTTGCCATTTTTGACACAATCGACACTATATTTCCCCATCATTACGGCCAGCGGGCCTATAAATGGTAAAACGTAAGTCGGCAATTTTCCTTTTGCAATACTGAAAAATATAAATGGAACAACAAACCAGCAAAACAAGAAAAACATTTCTGGGTGACTTTTTTTCTCTTTCCAGCTTTTGATCAAAGCACCGGGTAACAAACCTAACCACGGGATCACACCTAAAATCAGTATCGGCAAGTAATACCAAATGGGGGCAATGTGCTGCGCTTTATCAGAAGCAAAACGCTGTATATGCTCTACCCAAAAGAAATAATGCCAATAATTTGGCTCACGCAAAGCAACCGCTATCACCCAAGGCAGGCTAATCAAAATAGCAAAAAACACGGCAACAGGCCCGAAACGAATCATTTCCAGGAAACGTTTCTGGTATATCGTTACAGGTATCATGGCAATCACGGGCAATGCCAATGCCAAAAAACCTTTTGTCATAAATGCCATACCACAAGTCAGCCCCAGTACAGACCAAGCCAAAATCCGCTCTCGGGTACTGCCGGCTTTAAGTGCCCAATAGCAACTTACAATCCCCGCTGTGATCCATAAGGAAAACATGGGATCAAGAACACTGTAAGTTCCTATCGAAAGCACAATAAACATAGAAATATAGACCAAACTGGAAACAAACGCAGTCTGACGACATTGCCACATCATCATTGCCAATCGGTAAAGAAGAAATGCACTGATTAAAATACTAAACACGGAACCAAAGCGAACGGCGAAATTGTTATGACCAAAAACCCACTGACTGATATTGTTGATCCAATATCCGGCGACAGGTTTTTCAAAATAACGAATATCTAAAAAATAAGGTACAATCCAGTCCCCGCGTTGTAGCATTTCGCGGCTGATTTCAGCATATCGTGTTTCATCGGGTTGCCATAATAGACGGCTATCTAGTGGTAATAGGTAAGTGAGGATAAAAAAAAGAGCCATCAGAACGGCTCCAGCCTTACTCGTCCGAGTATTCAACATATCTGTGTTATAACCTCTTGTTGGCAACCTAACCAGCCTTCACGACCAGGAAAACCTGAACGCTTGATTTTCCCAACGGGAAGCGTATCTCTATTTTCAGGTAATAAATGACTTAATTTACAAAATTGAATATTTTGCTGATGAAGCATATTCAGTAATGATTCAAACTGTGAAGACTTAGACATGCCTTCCACTTCGGTATGAATAGTGTAAACAGGCACACCGCAATCACGTTTGATGGCTTCAAGAATAAAGCTATTGAAATCTGCATCACTAACCTGCGTTCCAACAACTTCATCATAAGTAGGTAATGTGACTGGGATTTGTACTGTACCCAAATTTCCATCGGGCAAGAGCGGTCTGAATGGATGCGTCCCACGGCAATCACTATTGTAATCAAAATCAAAGCGCTGTTTGACGGTCAATACACGTTCATCTGCCCGCCAGCCCGCAACTGCTGAACACGTAACGGCTCGTCCTATTGCTTTTTCCAGCGCATCAATCCCTAGTTGCACCTGCTCTGCCAGTTCTGCTTCCGACCAACGCCCTACTTTTGCCTGCCAGCCCTGATGATCCCACGAATGCAAACCCACTTCATGACCCGCATCCATTGTTTGTTTCATTAAATATCCCAAATCTTTTGCGATTTTCTTCCCCGGCCATGCTGTACCAGCCAGTAAAATATCCAGACCATAAAGGGATGCTGCATTCGACCTCAACATTTTCCAAAAAAATTTAGGCCGCAACAGGCGCCATAAATGGCGCCCCATGTTATCTGGCCCAACACTGAAGAAAAAGCTGGCTTGGATATGATGCTTCTGCAAAATATCAAGCAACCGTGGTACACCTTCCTTTGTGCCTTGATAAGTATCCACATCAATTCTTAAGCCAACTTGTTTCATCAGTTTCTTCCTGATTTTCCCTGATACCTAATTGCTTCCTGATTTTTCTCTTTTAGTTCTTCAACTGCTCCGCGCAGAAAGAAATCCAGTGTTTCATCAATAGTTTGTTTCATATCAATGCCCGGCTGCCAGCCCAACAGACGTTCTGCGTTCTGGATACTGGGTTTACGGTGTTCGACATCCTGATAACCTTGGCCGTAATAACTACTGCTTTCAATTTTCTTGAACCCAGAGAATGGAGGGAAGTATCCGCGCAACTCGTGTTTTTCAAAGCTCTCCAGCAACATTTCAGCTAATTGGCGAATACTGGCTTCATTGTTTGGATTACCAATATTGATAATTTGGCTATCACATAAACCATCTCGGTTTTCGATGATTCTGAACAGCGCCTCAATGCCATCGTGGATATCCGTAAAACAACGTTTTTGTTCTCCACCATCCACCAGCTTAATCGGGGAGCCTTCTACCAAGTTCAAAATCAGTTGGGTTATCGCCCTTGAACTACCTATACGGGCTGAATTCAAGTTATCTAACCTTGGTCCCATCCAGTTAAATGGGCGGAATAAGGTGAATTTTAAACCTTCTTTTGCGCCGTATGCCCAAATAACCCGATCAAGTAATTGCTTAGAAACAGAGTAGATCCAGCGCTGCTTATTAATTGGCCCGACAATCAGGCGCGAAGTATCTTCATCGAATTCTTTGTCGTCACACATGCCATAAACTTCAGACGTTGACGGGAAAATAATCCGCTTATTATATTTCACACAATAGCGAACAATTTTCAGGTTCTCTTCAAAATCCAGCTCAAAAACACGCAATGGGTTGCGGGTATACTCAATCGGAGTCGCAATTGCCACCAAAGGAAGAATGACATCACATTTCTTGATGTGATATTCAATCCACTCAGTGTGGATACTGACATCACCTTCAATGAAATGAAAATACGGATTGCCAATGAATCGTTCAATAGCGGAAGAACCAATATCCATCCCATAAATATCATAGTTCCCGTCTTCCAGCAGACGTTCAGTCAGATGGTTACCAATAAATCCATTAACACCCAAAATCAAAACACGTTTACGGCGACTAACTTGAGTTGTCGCTTTAGAGCCAACATGAACACCCGCCACAATGCCCATTTCAAGCGCTAATCGATTTCCTTGGACATAAAGACCTGATTCACTCTGTCCGCTAATGATTTCCAACGCACCATCACCACAAGCAATCACAAATGGCTCTGTAGAAATGACGGTTCCGGGACGTTTGTCATGAACTTGATCAAGTGGCCGTGAACGCCAGATTGTAATTTTACGCTCACCCAAGAATGTAAATGCACCCGGATATGGCTCTGTTACTGCTCTAATCAAGTTGTTAATTTCTTTGGCTGATTTATGCCAGACTATTTCACCATCTTCGGCTGAACGACGACCAAAATAAGTAGCATGACTCTCATTTTGTGGAATTGATGGATAATGACCTACTTTTATTTGGGGCAGGATGTTATCTAATAATTCAGCCGCCGCTTCACGTATTTTTCCATGTACATCCCGCGATGTTTCCGTTTCTCCAATTTGTACGGCCTTCTGCGCAACTATGTCGCCAGCATCTGGTTTCGCCAGCATTTTGTGCAGGGTTACCCCTGTTTCAGTCTCGCCATTGAGTACTGCCCAGTTAACCGGGGCCCGACCACGGTATTTCGGCAATAAGGAGCCGTGCAGATTAAAGGAGCCTTTCTCAGCTAGTGATAAAATCTCCTGACTGAGCATGTTGCGGTAGTAAAAAGAGAAAATGACATCCGGTTTCATTTCCCGAATACGCTCAACCCAAAGCGGATGATTCACATTTTCTGGTGCAAATACAGGTAACCCAAAATCTGCACCAATATGCGCAACAGAGGAGAAAAAATGATTCTCATTCGGATCGTCTGTATGTGTAAATATAGCCTGAATATTAAAACCTGCTTTTACTAGCGCATTAAGTCCGACACAACCAATATCATGATAGGCAAAGATAACTGCTTTCATTAGCTTTCTTCCTGATTGTCGTTGGCCTTTTTAACTCCGACCACTTTTTGAATAAAATAACGCGGACGGGCACGCACGTCGTTATATATCCGGCCAATGTATTCACCGAGTAATCCCATTGCGACGAACTGCGCACCAATAAACATGAAAAGAATAGCAAACAGAGTAAACACACCTTCGGCAGCCCACATTGAGCCAAAAATAAGGCGCAAGGTAATCAACAGTACCGCCAACAGAAAACCAGTTACCGCAATAATGCTTCCTACTACACTTAATAACCGCAATGGTGCGGTTGTTAAGCACGTAAGAAGATCATACATGAGGTTTATCAGTTTCATAAAACTGTACTTGGAATCCCCAAATTCACGTTCTGCATGGGTTACGTCGATCTCTGTCGTCTTGCGAGCAAACGTGTTAGCCAGAATGGGAATAAATGTGCTGCGCTCATGACATTGCAACATCGCACGGATAATATGACGGCGATAGGCTCTCAGCATACAACCGTAATCTCCCATAGAACGTCCTGTCACCCTGGTTATCATCGCATTAATGATTTTGGAGGCACTTTTACGGAACCAAGAATCCTGACGATTGGCCCGACGAGTTCCGACAACGTCATATCCCTCTTCTGCCGTTTTAACTAAGCGAGGGATCTCTTCTGGAGGATTTTGTAAATCAGCATCCAATGTAATAATTAGATCGCCATCAGACTGATGGAATCCCGCCATAATTGCCGAATGTTGCCCATAGTTGCGATTAAGCAAAATGGCAATCACATGATTTTCAGGAATTTCAGCCGCCTGAGTCAAAATATCAGCAGAACTGTCACGACTACCGTCATCTATCAAGATTAATTCATATTCTTGCTCAAGTTTTTGACATGCGGCAATCGTTCTTTCCAATAATTGAGGCAAGCTTTCTTCTTCGTTATAAACAGGAATAACGACCGAAACTTTTTTGATTTTCTCAAATGTCACTTATTTATGCTCCGAAAGGATTTCAATTATCGCATTCACAACACGATCGACATCATCATTGTTCATATCAGGGAAAAGCGGCAATGAACAGAGTGTTGACGAGTTCCACTCAGATACAGGCAGAGAAAGTTGTGAATAACGTTCCCGATAATATTTTTGCGTATGTGCAGCTCTGAAATGTAAACCTGTACCAATATTTTTATCTTTTAGACGCGCCATGAAAGTGTCGCGATCAATGCCACAGATATTTTTGTCAACACGTACCATAAAAAGATGATGGGCATGCAAATGTTCATATTCAGGAACACTTAACATTTGCAAAGATGAATCGATAAGAGCAGCAGAATAACGAGCTACAAGTTCACTGCGGCGTGCGTTCATCAATGCCAGTTTACCTAGTTGTACAACCGCCATCGCTGCATGAATATCGGATAAATTATATTTAAAACCCGGTTCAATAACTTCTGCCTGAGGTTTTCTTCCCTGAACTTTTCGGTCAAAAGCATCGACAGCTAATCCATGAAATTTTAAACAACGTATCCGCTGAGCCAGTTCGTCATCATCAGTGACGAACATACCCCCTTCCGCACAGGTCATGTTTTTAATCGCATGGAAAGAGAAGATTGCTGTACCCCGCTCTCCCACCCATTCATTTTTATAACGCGTGCCCACAGCATGGGCGGCATCTTCAATTAAGGGAATATTCGCTTCTCGGGCAACAGAACGCAGGGCATCAAGATCACAAGGTGCCCCCGCATAATGAACAGGAATAATGGCTTTAGTTTTCGGGGTAATTGCTTTTTTGATTGTATCCGCACTGACCATTAATGTGTCACGGTCAACATCTACCATGACAGGCTCAGCACCCAGCAGACAAATCATATTGATAGTGGAAACCCAGGTTTGGGAAGGAGTAATGACTTCATCACCCGGCCCTATACCTAATGCCAGCAAAACCAAATGTATTCCCGCAGTAGCGGAGCATAAAGCAACCGTATGTTTGCATCCAAACATGCGAGAAAAATCTTGCTCTAATTGATGGTTCTGCGGGCCTGTTGTAATCCAACCAGAATGTAAAACTTTCTCAATAGCTGCTATCTCTTCACTGCCAATCGCAGGACGAGAAAATGGCAAAAAATTATCCATAACCGCTTTATGCCTTGTATCGTCTAATTTGTTTTATAATTGGACAATCCTAGATGATGCTTGTTTAACAAAACATCAACAGACAGATAAGTTATGACCAACCAAGACACCTAAAGTAGATAAAAAGCAATCAATTATGGTGATCTAATTTATAAAAATCACATATGGCTGACCTTCCATAATTTATAGCGGCTATTTCTGATATGTCTAATATTTACCTCAAAAATTTCTGATAAATTTCGTTCGGTCATAACATTCTGCGGCATACCAGATACCAACAACTTGCCATGAGAGAGTAACCATACTCCGCTGGCCTGTTCGTAAGTGTGGTTAAGATCATGACTACTCAATATTACCGATCCTCCCAATGAGCAAAACTCTTTGATTAATTTATCCAAAATGGCTTGCTGGGTAATATCAAGATTATTCGTTGGTTCATCAAGCAGAAGTAGTTTTCCATTGGGATTCAACTCCGGCCATACTTGCAAAAAAGTTCCCGCCAATCTGACTCTCTGCCATTCTCCACCTGATAATTGTCCGGTCGGAGAAGAAAGTAACGGAAGAAGTTTCAATTGCTGGCAAAGCCTATATAGTACTTTTTCACTTTGAGCCAACGGGACTGATTCAGGGCGGAACATATCTAGATACTGAAAAACGGGCATGATGGGAGTAGATGCTGATTGAGAGAACCAAGCCCGATATTTTGCCAGTTCGTGTTGCCGGTAATCTCTCAAATTCCGATCAGTTAAATGAATTGTGCCACTATATGATAAAACCCCCGCAATAGCTGAAAGCAAGGTACTCTTTCCTGAGCCATTTAATCCAACCAAATGAATTTGCTCTCCAGCCATAACAGATGCAGACAGTGAACTCAGTCTGTTATCAACAGTCACATTATTTAGTACCACAATCGGCTGTACAGACACGTTATTATCCTCACCTTGTACGCCTCATATCTTGGTTTTCATTAGCTGGCACAGCACATATTTGTGTATATTTTTTAATAATGGCGCGTTCTTAATAAAAGCCATATAAAAATTGGTGCCCCTAACGTTACAGTAACAACACCTATCGGTACTTCCGCGTGAGATAATGTCAGGCGGGAGAATAAATCAGCCAGCAATAAACCACTCCCTCCCGCCAACGCACTGGCAGGAAGCAAGGTTTTATAATCTGTCAGGCCGATCAATCTTAAAATATGAGGGATCACTAAACCGATAAAACTTATCGCTCCGGCAAGGGCAACACTCAATCCAACTAATAATCCAACCACTGCAACAAATAAATTACGCCACTTATGATGAGATATCCCCAGCTGCCTGGCCTGTAACTCTCCAAGTGATAAATAATTCAAAATATTACCTTTGCTGCTTAACCATAAAATGGCGGGAAGCAATGCAATAACCAACCATTTTTGACGCCAATCAATACCACTAAAACTACCCATCATCCAATACATTAGCTGCCGGAGGTCTAAACTAGTGCTGAAATAGACCATCCATGTCATCATGGCTCCAAATATTACGCCAAAGGCAACTCCAATCAATAACAGACGCGCATTAGTTACTTGGTGTCTTCTGGCAAATTCCAACAGAATAGCAGTCATGAAAAGTGCGCCAAATACCGCACCTATACTCAATATCCATAATGGTGCCATACCATGAAAAGCAAGGATTAAACCGACCACCACAACGCCAGCACCATTGCTTATTCCAAGCAATCCTGGTTCTGCCAGCGGATTTTCAAACAAAGCCTGCATGATGGCCCCTGATACGGCCAAACTTGCACCAACGACCACCACCGCAATCGCTCTGGGTAACCTCAATTGCCAAATAAATAATTGAGCAGAATCTGATAACCATTGATCAGGCCAGAACCAAATTTCCCCAGCGCATAATGACAAAACGAATAGAATGGTGAGCAAAACAGATAAAATAACAACTATTTTATAGTTACGCTTTCTTTGGAATGTTATCAGCTCATAAACAGAAGGGTGCATAGTGATATGAGACCATTTAGGGAACAGGAGAAAAAGCATCCGATTTATAATCGGATATGAGAGATAAGAAAAAGACCGCATTACGCGGTCTTTTTTTATGTCTTTATTCTTTGGGTAAGGCTTTCTCCACCCGATTTTTCAACTTTTGGCCGGGGCGAAAAGTGACAACACGGCGAGCTGTAATCGGAATATCTTCGCCTGTTTTTGGATTGCGACCTGGACGTTGATTTTTGTCTCGCAAATCAAAGTTGCCAAATCCGGATAACTTAACCTGCTCCCCATTCTCCAAAGAGCGACGCACTTCTTCAAAGAACATCTCCACTAGATCTTTAGCGTCACGTTTGCTAATACCCAGTTTCTCAAACAGATTTTCTGACATTTCAGCTTTAGTAAGCGCCATAAGTTCAGTCCCTCAAGGATGCTTGGAATCGCTGTTCTAATGCAGCAACGCATTTGTTGACAGTCGCAGCAATTTCTTCTTCTTCCAGTGTACGCATGGTATCCTGCAAGATTAAGCTAATAGCAAGGCTTTTATAGCCTTCCGCGACCCCCTTACCACAATACACGTCAAATAAGTTTATGCCAACTATATGATTTACGCCAACTTTCTTACATTCAACCAGAATATCTTCTGCGGCTACATTTTCAGGCACTACTACAGCAATATCACGGCGGTTAGATGGGAAGCGAGAAACTTCCTTCATCTCAGGAATTACGCGGTCTACCAGACTAGACCATAATAACTCGAATACCACGGTATGACCGTTTAAGTCAAGTTTACGCTCCAGTTCTGGATGAACAACGCCAATATAACCAATATAACTATTTTCCAGATAAATCCCAGCACATTGTCCAGGATGTAAAGCAGGATGTTCTTCTGCCTTGAAGGAAATCTTAGATAGTTTACCTGTCAATTCTAAAACAGATTCTAAATCACCCTTCAAATCAAAGAAATCAACTGCTTGTTTTTCAATCGACCAATGCTCAACGAAACGGTTTCCTGCGATAACACCTGCCAGCATTAATTCCTGACGAATACCGTGTTCTGCTTGCTCATCCGGTACAAAACGCAGCCCTGTTTCAAATAAACGGACGCGATTTTGCTGACGGTTTTGATTATATGCAACCGTAGTCAATAATCCTGTCAACAAAGATAAACGCATTGCAGACATATCCGCCGAAATTGGATTTGGCAGGATCAATGCTTCTTGTTGCGGGTGAAGATGTTGCTGAATCTTAGGATCAACAAAGCTATAGGTAATCGCTTCTTGATAACCTTTGTCCACCAACATTGTTTTGACTCGTTTTAGCGGCAAATTAGCTTCGCGATGTGCAGTCATCACGAGATCAGCACGCAGCGGAACATCAGGAATGTTGTTATAACCGTAAACACGGGCAACCTCTTCAACCAGATCTTCTTCAATCTGCATATCAAAACGCCAGCTAGGCGCAACAACCTGCCAGCTATCAGTGTGTACGGTTACCTGACAGCCTAAACGAGCCAATATGTCAGTTACTTGTTCATCAACAATATGATGGCCGATCAGTCGATCCAATTTCTGACGATTCAGAGTAATCGTTGCTGGTTTCGGCAAATAAGACTCACTAGTAGCATCAACGACTTCCCCCGCTTCACCGCCACAAATATCAATCAACAACTGAGTGGCATACTCCATCGCTTTATGTTGGAGCTGTGGATCAACACCACGTTCAAAGCGATGAGAGGCATCAGTGTGCAAACCATAGCGGCGAGCGCGACCTGTAATTGCCAGTGGAGCAAAAAATGCGCACTCCAGCATAACATGCTGAGTTTCAGCGTTAACTCCAGAATATTCTCCGCCAAAAATCCCTGCCATAGCAAGTAATTGCTTTTCATCAGAAATGATAAGTGTTTCAGCAGAAAGTTCGGTTTCACTGCCATCCAACAGTGTAAGTTTTTCACCTTGCTCAGCAAAACGAACAATAATTGAACCATCTAAACGTCCTAAATCGAACGCATGCAATGGTTGCCCTAATTCAAGCAAGACATAGTTAGTAATATCGACAACTGGATCAATAGAACGAATACCACCACGACGCAGCTTTTCACGCATCCATAACGGTGTTACCGCTTTAACGTTCACATTCCGGATAACGCGTCCTAAGTAGCGGGGGCATGCTTCAGGTGCATCGACACGAATAGGAAATGTAGCATCAATGGTTGATTTAACCGTCTCAATCTTCGGTTCTACCATAGATAATTTATTAATAACTGCTATGTCACGGGCAACTCCCATGATGCTCAGGCAATCAGCACGGTTTGGAGTAATGCTGATTTCAATCGCATTATCATCCAACTTCATGTAATCGCGCAGATCCGCACCAATCGGAGCATCCACTGGCAGTTCGATAATGCCATCATTGTCATTAGCAATACCCAGTTCAGAAAACGAACACAGCATTCCTTCTGATGGCTCTCCACGCAATTTAGCGGCTTTTATTTTAAAATCACCCGGTAATACAGCTCCAACCGTAGCGACAGCGACACGAAGCCCTTGGCGGCAATTTGGCGCACCACAAACAATATCTAACAGGCGTTCACCACCGACATTGACTTTTGTGACACGCAATTTATCTGCATTTGGATGTTGGCCACATTCAACAACTTCACCAACCACAACACCGTGAAATTGACCGGCCACTTTTTCAACACCATCAACTTCCAAACCAGCCATGGTGATTTGATCCGACAATGCTTCACTACTAATGGCCGGGTTTGCCCACTCGCGTAACCAGAGTTCACTGAATTTCATGAGATATACCCGCCTTATTTAAATTGTTTGAGGAAACGCAAATCATTTTCAAAGAATGCACGCAAATCTGTAACACCATAGCGAAGCATGGTCAGACGCTCCATTCCCATGCCAAAGGCAAAACCAGAATAGACTTCAGAGTCAATGCCAACGTTGCTCAATACGTTAGGGTGCACCATACCGCAACCCAAAACCTCCAACCATTTACCATTTTTGCCCATCACATCAACTTCTGCGGATGGTTCTGTGAACGGGAAATAAGAAGGACGGAAACGAACTTGCATATTTTCTTCAAAGAAATTATTTAAAAAGTCATGCAGTGTACCTTTCAAATTGGTAAAGCTGATATTTTTATCAACAATCAGCCCTTCTATCTGATGGAACATCGGGGTATGTGTCTGGTCATAATCATTGCGGTATACACGTCCCGGCGCAATAATACGAATTGGCGGCTGACGATCTTTCATCGTACGGATCTGTACTCCAGAGGTCTGGGTACGCAACAGACGCTTTGCATCAAACCAAAAAGTATCGTGATCAGCACGTGCAGGATGATGCGCAGGAATATTCAGAGCATCAAAGTTATGATAGTCATCTTCAATTTCTGGGCCAGATTCAACAGAAAAACCCAACTCGCCAAAGAAAGTTTCAATACGTTCAATCGTGCGGGTAACAGGATGCAATCCGCCATTTTCTATACGACGGCCAGGCAATGAAACATCAATTTTTTCTGCTGCCAAGCGTGCATTCAGAACATCTGATTCAAGCTTGGCCTTACGCTCATTCAATGCTTCTTGGACTTCTTGTTTTGCCTGATTAATAACAGCCCCTGCCGCTGGGCGCTCTTCGGCGGGTAAGTCACGCAGCGATGACATCTGGAGGGTTAAATGGCCTTTTTTTCCCAGGTATTCAACTCGCACCAAATCCAACGCGGCAACATCCTGGGCTTCTTCTACGGCTGCTTTTGCCTTTGCAACCAGCTCAGTAAGATGTGACATCGTTTTCCTCTTCCTTTGGCCAGATGGCCCTTTAGTTGTTATCGACTATGTCCTCAAACTATTTCCTAATGAGGCCATAAAAATAAAAAAGCCTCCACACTGGAGGCTCAAGCGCTGTTTTTCGTGTCTTTTCTTACGCGCAAAGCCCCCTGATTTCAGGCGCTAAAGTAAAAAAAGAAACGAAAAAAGGCTAATTGCATCATTTTATTCTCTCCTACATCCCTTTCTGATCTGACCAGTGTTAATCTGACGAATAGTAAGCCATATTTTGGGAAAAAATAAAAGAGGGAGCAAGCTCCCTCTTTTAACCTGACTTATGCCAGAGCGCCCTTCGCTTTTTCAACCAAAGCAGCAAATGCTACTTTGTCGAATACAGCGATGTCAGCCAGAATCTTACGGTCGATTTCAATCGAAGCCTTTTTCAGGCCGTTGATGAAACGGCTGTAAGACATGCCGTTCTGACGTGCAGCAGCGTTGATACGTGCAATCCACAGTTGGCGGAATTGACGTTTACGCTGACGGCGGTCACGGTAAGCATACTGACCAGCCTTAATTACAGCCTGGAAAGCAACACGATAAACGCGCGAACGAGCACCGTAGTAGCCTTTCGCTTGTTTTAAAATTTTCTTGTGACGTGCACGGGCAATAACACCACGTTTTACGCGAGCCATATACTTCTCCTATCGTCTCTTCTGAGTTCTAATCTAAAAAAATCGCTTATGCGTATGGCAGACAAGCAACAACCAGGCCCAGATCACCTTTGGAGACCATGCCTTTTGGACGTAAATGACGCTTACGCTTAGTTGATTTTTTAGTCAGGATGTGACGAAGGTTAGCGTGCTTACGCTTGAAACCGCCGCTTGCAGTTTTTTTGAAGCGTTTAGCTGCGCCGCGTACTGTTTTAATCTTTGGCATTTTAATTTCCACTTCGCATTGTTAATTACAACGAATTAGTAAGGCGAATAGGCTCCCACCCAAATTTCTGGACAGGAACCTATTACTTGTTTGCCTGACTATTTCTTCTTAGGAGCGAGCACCATGATCATCTGGCGGCCTTCAACCTTCGTGGGGAAGGATTCGACAACAGCCAGTTCACTCAGATCATCACGAACACGGTTAAGCATTTCGATACCAATCTGTTGATGCGCCATTTCACGCCCACGGAAACGCAGGGTGATTTTAGCTTTATCGCCATCTTCCAGAAAACGAATCAGGTTGCGTAGTTTGACCTGATAGTCGCCTTCATCTGTACCAGGACGGAATTTAATTTCCTTAACCTGAATAACCTTTTGTTTCTTTTTCTGCTCTTTGGTTGATTTACTCTTCTCATAGAGGAACTTGCCGTAATCCATAATACGACAAACCGGCGGTTCGGCATTTGGGCTGATTTCAACTAAATCAACACCAGCTTCCTCAGCTTTCTCAAGAGCTTCTCTCAGACTGACAATTCCAATCTGTTCGCCATCTAATCCAGTTAAACGAACTTCAGAGGCGCGAATCTCTTCATTAATGCGATTTGGGCGCGCCGGTTGAATTCTTTTTCCGCCTTTAATACCTTATTCCTCCAATTGATGAAGATTGCGACTGCGTATTTCTGTCAGCAGTTTTTCTTTAAACTCACTGACGTCAATGCTGCCTAAATCCTTGCCACGGCGAGTACGGACAGATACTTTTCCTGACTCGACTTCTTTATCACCACAAACAAGCATGTAAGGCACACGACGCAGAGTGTGTTCGCGAATTTTAAAACCAATCTTCTCATTTCTCAAGTCTGCTTTTGCACGAATGCCTGCATCTTGAAGTTTTTTTACCAATTCCTGTACATAATTTGCCTGACCATCAGTAATATTCATGACAACAACCTGCTGAGGTGCCAACCACGTTGGGAAAAACCCAGCATACTCTTCTGTCAGGATACCAATGAAGCGTTCCAGAGAACCCAGAACCGCACGGTGAATCATCACAGGAACCTTACGTTCGTTATTTTCACCCACATATGACGCATTCAGGCGCGCTGGCAGTGAAAAATCAAGTTGCACAGTACCACATTGCCACGCACGATCCAAACAATCATATAGAGTAAATTCAATTTTAGGGCCATAAAATGCCCCTTCACCCGGTTGGTATTCAAATTCAATACCATTTTGGGTCAATGCTTCAGCAAGATCCGCTTCTGCCTCATCCCACTGTTTTTCCGTACCAATACGTTTTTCTGGGCGAGTTGATAATTTAACAACAATCTTCTCAAAACCAAATGTACTGTATACGTCATAAATCATTTTGATACAGCTGCTGACTTCTTGCAGGATCTGGTCTTCGGTGCAGAAAATATGTGCATCGTCTTGAGTAAAGCCACGTACACGCATCAAGCCATGTAAAGCGCCTGATGGCTCGTTACGGTGACAGCTACCGAATTCAGCCATACGCAAAGGTAAGTCACGATAGGATTTCAAACCCTGATTAAAAATTTGGACATGGCCCGGACAGTTCATCGGTTTTACGCAATATTCACGGTTTTCCGAAGAAGTTGTGAACATATTCTCTTTATAGTTTTCCCAATGCCCTGTTTTTTCCCACATGATGCGGTCCATCATAAATGGGCCTTTCACTTCCTGATATTGGTACTCTTTCAGTTTCGTGCGAACAAAAGTTTCCAGTTCACGGAAAATTGTCCAGCCATCATTATGCCAGAAAGCCATACCTGGCGCTTCTTCCTGCATATGATACAGGTCAAGCTGCTTACCAATTTTACGGTGATCGCGTTTAGCCGCTTCTTCCAAACGCTGTAAGTAAGCGCCAATCTGTTTTTTATCCGCCCATGCAGTACCATAAATACGCTGCAACATTTTGTTGTCACTATTGCCGCGCCAGTACGCTCCTGCCACTTTCTGTAATTTAAAATGGTGGCAGAAACGCATATTAGGTACGTGGGGACCACGGCACATATCAACGTATTCTTCATGATGATATAGCCCCGGATGATCATCATGGCTGATATTTTCATCCAGAATCTGAATCTTATATTCTTCACCACGAGCCGCAAATGCATCACGAGCTTCCTGCCAAGTAACTTTTTTCTTGATGACATCATAGTCTTTTTTGGCAAGTTCCAGCATGCGTTTTTCAAGCAGCTCAATATCTTCCTGCGTCAAAGAACGATCCAAATCGACATCGTAATAAAACCCATTGTCAATCACAGGACCAATAGCCATTTTCGTATCAGGCCACAATTGCTTAATTGCATGCCCCAATAAGTGAGCACATGAGTGACGGATGATTTCCAGGCCTTCTTCATTTTTGCTGGTGATAATAGCAAGATTGGCATCTGTTTCGATTAATTCACAGGCATCAACCAATTCACCATTAACACGGCCAGCAATACACGCTTTTGCCAAGCCAGCACCGATATCACGAGCTACATCCATTATGGAAACAGCATGCTCAAATTGACGTTGACTACCGTCAGGAAGAGTAATTACAGGCATTTAAAATCCTTATCTACAGTGGTGACCCACACGAAAGATCACTTGCATTAAATAAAATTCATCTTTAAACAATACGTTAGAAACAAGTTCTTGCTTCACTCCGCAAGATGTGTACACAGTTAAGATACAATATTAAAAAGTATCCGGTACATTTGCTCTGACTCGTTCGACATACTATCACACAGAGTAAGTGTTAAAACAGTTCATCTTGACATTAAATCAGGTTGATCAATTGGTTGGTTATTATTCTGACGAGAAATAAATCAAAGTCTGCTTCCGACGAGTATTCTCCAGAGAAATAACTATCTTGAAGATGAAGATACACCTAAAAATCCGGTCACTCATTCAATGCGTTGATTGACTCTAAATATAATATTCTCTTTCAATAAAAATACCGATGACTTTGTCATGTATTTCTGGCGATTTTGAATAACCGAGTGTTTACGATTCAATCGCTTAATCCGATTACAAAGATAGATTTTTAAGAACCTCACTTATAATAAATAAAATTATTTCTTGGATTCACATCATAAATACAATCAATAAAAATGTTTTTATATTCAAGCGTGACATTACCCACTAATAATATTTGCCTGTGATAAAAAATCGGGATAAGAAAATCTATATTTTTGATGGGTAAAGAAAAGATTGTGGCGGAAATCAAGCAGGAAACGCCTAATTGTCGTAAAGTGCGTTGCATTTTTCAACTCAAACTCTATTTTACTTTAGATGTGATGAAAAAACAGACTACTATTTGTAATCTGATTGCGTTTGAACAACACCAGATCGAAAACGGTATAAGGTACGGAAGATACCTTCTTTGAAGAGGATAATGGCTATATACTTTATATCTTGAAATCCAATGGGTATATTATATTGGGACAAAATAATTGAACTTATGACACTATTTACATATTTTGTCATGATATTAGCCTCTATATAATAATTATCAGCTAATTAATAAGATTCCAAAGCACGATACGCATTTTTCACTTTCCATAAATAACGTGGAGCTTGTGATGCAGGGTGATTATTTTGAACATACCGATAAAATTCATTTGGTGTCATTCGATTAATTTTATTAATCGCCAAAGCCCGGTTTGAATCAAACGTTCGTAATAATGCTCCTGCACCATTCACGTAAGCTAATATCGTTGCATAATACAACGTTTCTGTATTGGAAATACCATCCAAATGCTGTTTTTTCAAGATACTGATATAAGCGGTTCCAAGGTCAATATTAGAGCGTGTTGACCTTTGTTGTACATGTTTCAATCGACCCACATAGGGAGCCACATGATTGAAAATGCCAAAGCAACGAGACTTTCATAATTTCTTGCTAATTTGTCATACCGAGTAGCTACTGCT
>NZ_CAWQTY010000118.1:0-424 GCF_963897815.1 Xenorhabdus sp. Sc-CR9 | reverse complement strand
CCTTTTTTCTGCCTTCCTCCCAGAAGTTTTTTTTTTTGCGTTCCATTTGTGGGCAATAGCGCCGCACCCAGCATTTTCCCTTTGATGTTGACTAGGGTAACGACGGCCTTTCCATCCTTCAGAATGGTGATCTTGTTCCCATACAACCCCTTGTTCTTCATGTAGACCGGTTCGCCCAGTTCCCCCGTTGCCATCATCCCCAGTACCTTTTTATGAATGGGCACGCGCTCCGTAACCTTTTCTCTGGCTAGCTGTTGTTCCGTCCTCCCGGTAGGCCTTGTGGCACCCGCTGGCACGTCCTGCACCAGTTTTTCTGTGTAGTGGTGATCACAGACGTGACCCTTTTTAACTCAATAGGGGCACGACTCTGCGCAACACGATAGCCCTCCTAAAATTACTGCACCTCTCTAGTGTGCCGACCTGG
>NZ_CAWQTY010000117.1:0-425 GCF_963897815.1 Xenorhabdus sp. Sc-CR9 | reverse complement strand
ATCCCAAAGAATGGTTAGAAGAGATATGGTATATCTAGGGGGGACTAGGTGTGGTTGATCGGAGCGTAGGAGCATAAAATGGAATAAAATGGTCTGTGTATTTTGGATTGACAGAGCACCCAACAAAATCCTACCTCTCTATTCGTCGGCAGCGTCAGGTGTGTATAAGAGACAGTTTATGCCCGAAGTAGAGCTCTATGGTCTGATAAGAAAATTTACGGGCGTTATATCCGGTGACGTATGGGATAAATCTGTCCCTTATACACACCTCCGAGCCCACGGGGCAGGCAGAATCCCGTTTGCCGGCTTCAACTTGAAAAAACATAATTTAATCCCTGTTAACCCCAGCGACCCGAATATCCCGGTCACTCGAATAGAACTGTTTAGGTCGCGAGCGCCCTTTTTCCATCCTGTTCACTTTCGGC
>NZ_CAWQTY010000116.1:0-428 GCF_963897815.1 Xenorhabdus sp. Sc-CR9 | reverse complement strand
GTTACCTTTCGAACACCGTTTGCCGTGTTGTGATTGCCCAGGCTATCCGGGCTAATTTGTTGGCCAGCGCACAGGCCACAACATTTGAGTGTTTTCGCTCAAGCTGAGCCTTTACCCATTCAGCCAGCCTTCCTGACTGATAATCGATTCTCTGGATAAAGACCCTGGCGCACTGGACAAGTAACCGTCGCAGATTTTTGTCTCCGCGTTTACTTATCCCTAAGAACCTATTCAGAATTTTTTTAAACCAGAACGATTTTTCATATAAACTACGGGGATGAGAAAAATTTATGCCAGTGACATTAGAGCGTGTTGACCTTTGTTGTACATGTTTCAATCGACCCACATAGGGAGCCACATGATTGAAAATGCCAAAGCAACGAGACTTTCATAATTTCTTGCTAATTTGTCATACCGAGTAGCTACTG
>NZ_CAWQTY010000115.1:0-386 GCF_963897815.1 Xenorhabdus sp. Sc-CR9 | reverse complement strand
ACATACAGGCAGTGTGGGGTTGGTTACCGCTGGTGATCGTGAACACCCGGTGCAAAAGTGGTTGTTACACGTGCACCAGGTCCAGATCATACAGGTCATTACAGTATTGAGCGTTGCGTTGTGCAAAATAGGTCTTCAGTGCTTGTTTAATTGAGTCACGCAGGGGTTTTTTAGTTCCATGATGTTGTGATTTTTTTTTTTTTCAATGGTGACGACGAGGGCCAGGTCGGCGACTTCGAGCATTGAGAGCACCACGCTACCGAGCCTCCGGCGCGCCCATCGACGAACTCCCCCTGGGGCTCGTCGTCAACCAGGCCGCCGACGCCCCCGAGGCCCGCGAAGTCCACGAGCGCGTCCAGGATGTCGCCACTCGCTTCCTCGATGTG
>NZ_CAWQTY010000114.1:0-434 GCF_963897815.1 Xenorhabdus sp. Sc-CR9 | reverse complement strand
CTCTCGCCCCTTTCTTGGGGATAAGTTTCGTTTAATATTCCAACTGGCGCCCAGCGTGTGCCGCAGTCCCTTTCCCATCTTGGCTTCCTTGCTGGTCATATTGGTCGTCTTATTACCATTTCAACTGCTCCGGTTATCGCTGGCGACTCCTTCGAGATGGACGCCGTTGGCTCTCTCCGTCTTTCTCCATTGCGTCGTGGCCTTGCTATTGACTCTACTGTAGACATTTTTACTTTTTATGTCCCTCATCGTCACGCTTATTCTGATCCGTTGATTAAGTTGATGAAGGATGTTGTTAATGCCACTCCCCCCCCAATTTGTACCATGACTGTTCTGGTTGCCCCTGCCACTTTTCTTGCACCATTAAACCCGGTGACCATTACAAGCCTCTGCAGTCCCCTTACATGGGAACGGGGATCTCAGTGTCGGGTGGC
>NZ_CAWQTY010000113.1:0-439 GCF_963897815.1 Xenorhabdus sp. Sc-CR9 | reverse complement strand
ACCACTTTGTGATTCATGACTGGGGTGAAGTCGTAACAAGGTAACCGTAGGGGAACCTGCGGTTGGATCACCTCCTTACCGAACGAGTGCAGTATTGTGAAGTGCTCACACAGATTGTCTGATGAAATGAAGAATGAGCAGCGTCTGCGAAGAAGACTTGATGTCCCCTTCGTCTAGAGGCCTAGGACACCGCCCTTTCACGGCGGTAACAGGGGTTCGAATCCCCTAGGGGACGCCACATTGCTCAGGCCCTGGGTGAAAGGCGGTGCCAACGGTATTGTTAAGCGCGGCTTGCGAGCCGGTTTAGCAATATTTGCTCTTTAACAATCTGGAACAAGCTGAAAATTTGAAACGGCCCGTGATGTTACGTGAACTCACGGGTGAATCTCTCAAACACGCCATCCGAAGACACCTTCGGGTTGTGAGGTTAAGCGAATAA
>NZ_CAWQTY010000112.1:0-442 GCF_963897815.1 Xenorhabdus sp. Sc-CR9 | reverse complement strand
ACCAGGAAAAGATGCACGGGCGGCAGCCAAAGGCAAACAGGAGCCAACGAAAACATCCTAGTTAGCGGCGTGGACAGATTCCGCAGGCTGAATTCAATGAAGAAAACCACCATCTCCAGCATTAACCGTCAAAGTATCAAAGTATAGCGTTAATGATCTAGCTTTAGGGGTCTGTAAAACAGGTGCCGAAGAAGCTGGAGTAACAGAAGCGAGAACCAGCTTATCAGAAAAAAAGTTTGAATGATGGCGAGAAATAAAAGTCTGAAACATGAGTAAACTCCTAAGCCACAACCTTAGCGCGCATCCCTTGGTCACCACCTTCGCGCAAACAATTACACTCTTTCCGGCGCCGCCATAAACACCCAAAACCCATACTTTTACCCTGAATTCGTACTCGAATCTCCAACGCCCTCACGTTCGTTCTCAACACCACCGCCAATTT
>NZ_CAWQTY010000111.1:0-454 GCF_963897815.1 Xenorhabdus sp. Sc-CR9 | reverse complement strand
GAACCCATAAAGAAATCGGCTACCATATCCCCTTGTTTACTGCTGGACTGGATAATGTGCGTCATCAGATCCAGGGGCTTTTCACACGGATGCTTACCCGGCGAATATTGAACAGGCGCAAACTGCCAGACATCGGTATAGGGGACATCGGGTGTGACGGAGAACGGGCGGCGCAATAACATGTAATTTTGCTGTTTCAGTGACTCTTTATATTGCCGTGATAAAAATTGATGTTCTGCCACCAGCTCATGATATGGCCGGTTCAGTTTCCCGCCGAACAGCCCCTGTAATGTTTTATAGTCCGTTTCATTGGGTAACGCCCATTGGCTCTTTCTGAACCAGTGGCTGGACATCTGTTTGCCCGTCGCCTGATTTATCTCTTTCAGTCTGATACCCGATGCTTTCCAAGTAGTACGAAAATAATCAATCAGCGGTTTAAACATGGATTGTTTCA
>NZ_CAWQTY010000110.1:0-316 GCF_963897815.1 Xenorhabdus sp. Sc-CR9 | reverse complement strand
TGAGACATATGGATGGTGAGGCAGTGTGACGGATTTGTTGTAAGATGTTTTTTGTTATTCAAGCGAAAGGGGGCAAACGGACCCGGTCAGGGCATCCCTGCTGACCCGCTTTTCCGATCTCAGCGGAGGCGCGATTACCCCAGGCACGCGCCAAAAACCTACTTGCCCGGCCTCGCGAATAATACAGAAATAGAAAACCAAGACGATAAGTTCAAAGCAGCCACAACGAAACACCCCATCCACACTGGTGATGACAAGGACAGAAAAAGAGCGATAGAACCCATTCGCGACTCCCAGAGCAACACGCATAACAGAA